>NZ_JAGKTL010000001.1:665000-868945 GCF_017908595.1 Rhodothermus bifroesti | reverse complement strand
AAGCATCCTCCGGAATGCGAATCACCCCCTTAAGATGCAACGCATAACCAATCATCCCCGGCACCAAAAAAATAAACACCGGCCACACCTTCAAAAATCCCCCCCAAAGCGCCCCACGACGCGCATCCTGCAGCGAACGCGCCGCCAACGTCCGCTGCACTATGTACTGATCCGTGCACCAGTACCAAATCCCCGTCACCACCGAAGAAATCATCACCCCAAGCCACGGAAACACCGGATCCGCATTCGAACGCCAAAGCGCCCACCGCTCCCCCTGCAAACGCGCTACCTCCCGAACCTCCTCCCAACCCCCCAAAGCCGAAAGCCCAAAAACCGTAATCAACACACTCCCCAAAATCAACAACCCCGTCTGCAACACCTCCGTGTAAACCACCGCCCGAAGACCCCCCAAAATCGTGTAAACCCCCGTGGCTAAAACCGTCACAATCGCCCCAACCCAAAAAGCCTCATCCGGAGAACCAAATACGTCCGCCAACAACGTCCGAAACACCAACGCCCCAGCGTAAACCGTCACCGACACCTTCGTAAACACATAAGCCACCAACGACACAATCGACAAAATCCACCGCGCCCGAGCATCAAAACGCCGCTCCAAAAACTCCGGCATCGTAAAAACCCCACTGCGATAGTAAAACGGCACAAACACCCACGCCAACAACACCAACACCCAAGCGTGCAGCTCCCAGTGCGCCTGCGCCAAACCATTGGCCGCCCCACTGCCCGCCAAACCTACAATGTGCTCCGAACCAATGTTCGAAGCAAAAATCGACGCCCCCACCACAAAAAAACCAACCTCCCGACCCGCCAAAAAGTAATCCGCCGACGTCTTGATCCGTCGCGAAGACCACCAAACTATCGCGGCCAAAATCCCAAAATAGGCCGCCACAATCAACCAGTCTAAAACCGTCATGGCATATATCACCTAGGTTATAAGAAAAGCAGATTATCGCTGTCCATAGTAGGCCTGGGCGCCATGTTTGCGGCTAAAATGTTTTTCAAGCACGTAGGCTTCTAACGCAGAGGCTTCAGGATGTAACAGGTAGGTGTGAAGGGCCATTTCCGCCACCAGTTCAAGCACGAGGGCATTCTCAACGGCTTTTTCTGGAGTTTCCCCCCAGCTAAAGGGGCCATGTCCTGCCACCAGCACGCCAGGGATTTCTAAGGGGTGAAGCTGCTGCGTTTTAAAACACTCGACGATGACCCTTCCTGTATGATGCTCATAGGCCTCGGCAACCTCGTCAGGCCAGAGTGGCCGGGTCACCGGGATTGGCCCCCGAAAATAGTCGGCGTGTGTGGTGCCCAAGCAGGGGATAGGCCGCCGGGCTTGTGCCCACGCAACAGCATACCGAGAGTGCGTATGCACAATGCCCCCAATTTCGGGAAAGTGGAGATAGAGGTACCGATGCGTAGGCATATCCGTCGATGGGCGCAGCGAGCCTTCGATGACACGCCCGTTTTCCAACTCTAGCACCACGATGTCTTCCGGTCGCAGCTGGTCGTAGTCTATGCCACTAGGTTTGATCGCCATAACGCCAGCTGCTCGGTCTACACCACTGGCATTGCCCCAGGTAAGCTGTACCAAACCTCGACGCACAATATCTTGGTTGGCTTTCCAGACCGCTGCCTTCAGCTTCTCGAATGCCATACGTTGTCACGAATCTCCAACAAGCGTTTCATCACAGGATAAAGATCCATTTGCGTGCCCGATACCCCAAAGGCATCGTGCAAATTCTTGTAAAGTGCAAAAAGCTCGTCATAAAGCTGCCGATGCGCGGGGATAGGTTCATAGGCTTCGGGGCGCACACCTGTCATCGCCCGGATGGCTTCATCGAACCGGTCATAGCCGCCTTTTTGACTTCCAGCGACAACCGCTCCGCTGATGGCTGCGCCTAAGGCACAGGTAAGCTCGCTGCGGGCCAGCTCAATGCGGCGCCCCATAACATCGGCATAAATTTGCATGAGGAGTGGGTTTTTAGGCGGAATGCCGCCACAGGCCAAAACGCGCTTCACGGGCACCCCGTAAGCCTCGAAGCGCTCCATAATCACGCGTGCACCAAAGGCTGTAGCCTCCATGAGTGCCCGATAGATCTCGGCCGGCGAGGAGCGAAGCGTTAGCCCTACAAGGAGGCCCGTAAGCCGCTGGTCGACCAGTACTGTTCGGTTGCCATTGTGCCAATCCAGCGCCAACAGGCCACTTTCTCCCGGACGCAGGCGGGCAGCGGCCTCGGTAAGCGAAGCATGATCGTGCCCCTGCGGGCGCAGGGTTTGGACAAACCAGTTAAAAATATCGCCAACGGCTGATTGTCCGGCTTCTAGGCCGTAGTATCCCGGCAACACCGAGTCGCGCACAATACCGCACAGACCAGGAATGTCGGCCAAGGGGGTATCGGCTGGTGCCACCATGATATCGCACGTTGAGGTCCCGATAATCTTAACAAGCACGCCGGGTTCAATACCCGCGCCAATGGCACCTAAGTGCGCGTCGAAGGCCCCAACAGCTACGGGAATCCCTGCAGGTAACCCTAGCCGTTCCGCCCAAGCAGGGGTGAGCTGACCCGCCGGTTGCGAGACGTCGTAAGCCCGATTGGGGAGCGTACGCCGCACACGCACCAATGCTGGATCGAGGGCTTCCAGGAACGCCTCGTCTGGGTAGCCTCCCCATTCTGGGCTAAAAAATGCTTTGTGACCTGCTGCACACACCGAGCGTCGCAACCGCGCTGGATGCTCGGTACCTGTCAGCACGGCTGGAATCCAATCGGCAATTTCCACCCAGGTATAAGCCGCCTCAAAAACCTCAGGATCTACGCGGCGACAGTGCAGCATCTTCGCCCAAAACCACTCGGCGCTGTAGCTGCCCCCATACTTTGCAATGTAGTGCGGCCGCAGTGCTCGGGCTTTTTCAGTGATTTCTGCTGCTTCAGCATGGCTCGTGTGATCTTTCCATAGCCAGGCCTGAGCGTTTAGGTTATGTCGAAAACGTTCGTGAAAGGCCAGGGGCTGACCTTGGGCATCAACCGGCAAGGGGGTAGAGCCTGTCGTATCGATCCCAATCCCAATGACGCGCTCCGGATCAAAATCAGGATGGCGTTGCGCTTGCTGCAGTGCACCACGAATGCTGGCTTCAGCGCCCACGAGGTAATCGCCCGGATGCTGACGGGCCAGATCAGGATCGGCCTCATCAAGTAAGATCCCTTGCTCACCCGAAGGGTACGGGAAGACGCATGTACCGACTTCCTCACCGGTTTGCACGTTGACAATCAACGCCCGAACCGAATTGGTACCATAGTCTAGACCGATGGCAAACGTTGGTGCCATAATCCCAAACGTTGGTTGGTTTCAGGCTACGTGTCGGTAGACCTCCCAGTCCATATAGGTTGCTAGGGCTTCGGCTACAGCATCGGCCACATGCGTCAGCGTAGCGGCCACGTGGTGGGGAAACCCGTTCGCGCAGATGTAGCGCAGAAGCTGCTGCAACCCCGGGACCTCAAACACCCCATAGCCCCCAAACGTCTCGAGCGGATCGTCGGTAAAACGCCCTTCGCCTACGTAGACGCGCACGCGCCCACGGAACTCGTCGGTGGTCAGCCCACAAAACGTAAAGGGCCCTGGGGCAATGCGCCCCACGATTGTACCATAGGTATTTTCCTTGCCAACCGTCCCAGCAATGATCTCTTGATAGTCCATGCGCTGGGATTCAAAAAAAGCAGCTGGCAGGTTGCTGCAATGAAAAACAACGCCTTTGTCCAGCTCATCACGGTAGTTGTTGTTCCAGTCTAACAGCGCCGCGGGTTTTTGCGAAGCCTGCTGCAACAGGTACATGCTAACCACACCTGGAATGTCGGCCTCGCAGGCGCTGGGAATGAGCTGATTGCTCAGCATGCTCATCGGCGTGCACGGCACTACGCCATAGAATTCTTCCAGCGCGGTCCAACACTGAATAGCAACTGCCTTCAACTCCTTTTCCTGCAAAAAGCGGTCAATAGCAACCCCTAGCTTGGCCAGCTTGAGCAGGCTTTCTTGAGGAATGCTCTGCACCTCTGTATAGGCCCGAATGGCTTCGAGTTTTTGCTGAACCAAAGCATCGCGGTCGTCCATGCGCCGAATCCAACCTAAAAGCTCCGAAAGATCCAAGGGCTCCACAGTGATGCCAGTGCGCTCAAGCAGCTTCTCGCTGTAGCGGACCGTGTTAAACGCTGCAGGCCGAGCTCCAATCTGCCCAATACGCGCACCCCGCAATGCACGCACGACACGGCAGACCGCTGCAAAGCGCCGCAGGTCAATCCGAAAGGCTTCACTCTCGGGATCAACCGTATGCAGCCTCGTCAGCGAGTAGCGGATGCCATATTGGTAGAGGTTGTTGCATACGGAAATTTTGCCGCAAAAACTGTCACGCCTAAAGTTGATCGACATGCGGTCAGATCGGTCCGGGAAAGCATGCACCAAGACAGGCACTTCCAATTCAGCCCAGCGCAATGCGTTGGCTATGGCGCGCTCGTCACCAAAGTTCGGCAAGCTCACTAGGATGCCATCGAGCTCATCGCGATGCGCTTTAAAAAAATCAGCGTACTGGCGGGCCTCATTCAGGCTTTCAACAGCTCCGTTACGCGTAGCCTCTTCAGGTAGCAACAATGGCCGAATACCTTCAGCTTCCAATACCTGTAAAATCTGCCTTCGACCCTCAGTGCAAAGATGCGCTGGAAAAAACCCCCGGTTACCAATAAGCACACCTAAAGTGACCATATGGCATCTCCTTTCAAAACATTTTTAAAGATCGTTTTTTTAAAGTGCGAATCGCTTCAATAATAGAACATAGGCACTTTATAGGCAAGTCCCTTCCTGGTTTTTTTGATCGCAGGGGCAAACGCAAAAAAGTCGTGAAAACCCTTGAGCGAGAGCACTTCAACTTGATTTCATAAAAAGTATTGATAATTATGGTTAAGCCCTGACGCACCGAGAAGCCAAACAGCTATGAAATGGCCTACCCTAGGAGGCGCTGCGCTGCTGAGCGCATGGCTTGCCGGATGCATGCCGTATGCTGAGCACAACCCACCAGCGATAGCGCCTTCGGATCCAAACGCCACCGCGGAAACCCGCGCCCTGTTTGCTAACCTGCACCGCCTAGCTCCCCAGGCGATTCTTTATGGCCACCAAGACGATCTGGCCTACGGCGTCTCGTGGTGGGCTGAGCCTGGACGCTCAGACGTCAAAGAAGTCACGGGTTCCTACCCCGCGGTCTATGGCTGGGAATTAGGGAAGCTGGAGCATGGTGCGGAGCGCAACCTCGACAGCGTTCGCTTCGAGGATATGCGCCGATGGATCATCGAAGGATTTCAGCGGGGGGGTGTCATTACAATAAGTTGGCACATGGACAATCCGGTCAGTGGTGGCAGTGCCTGGGATACTACGCGGGCAGTTTACGCAATCCTGCCTGGCGGCTCCCATCATGAACAGTTTCGCACCTGGCTCGATCGCTTTGCCGACTTTGCACGACGGCTCCGCGGTCTGCCGCCTGAGGGCCGCGACACTGTCGCCATTCCGATTATTTTTAGGCCTTTTCATGAGTGGACCGGAAGCTGGTTTTGGTGGGGACGTCGGCATTGCACGCCGGAGGAATTCATACAGCTTTGGCGCTTTACGGTCGACTACCTCCGCCAAGAGAAAGGGCTGCATCACCTGCTCTGGGCCTATTCGTCCGATCGCTTTACCTCTCCAGAGGACTACTTAGAACGCTACCCTGGGGATGCGTATGTCGACCTCCTGGGCTTTGACGATTACTATTCCCACCAGCGCGAAGAGACGCTACCTTTTTTGATTCGAGAATTGCACGACGTGGTCAAGCTTGCCCAAGCCCGTGGGAAGTTGGCAGCCCTCACGGAAACCGGCCTGGAAGGTATTCCGGACAGCACCTGGTGGACGGGGAAATTGCTCAAGGCCTTAGATCACGACGCAGACACGCGGCAGATCGTCTACGTCCTTACCTGGCGCAATGCCTACACAATCCCAGGGCACTTCTATGCTCCTTACCCCGGTCACCCCAGTGCTGAGGACTTTCGACGTTTTTATGCCCACCCGCTCATTTACTTTGAAAATGAACTGCCCAATTTGTACTCGCTGAAAACGAAACCCTAGCCCCTCTGGTCTCTTTGGGAACTTGCAGACTGCCACTTCTATTTCAAAAACAGTTTGAACCGATTTAAAGGTCTAGTTTAGTCCGCGTTGCGCAGCGAACTTTTATGAGCAAACGTTCCAATCCGACCATTGCCGATGTAGCACGTTTGGCAGGAGTTTCCAAGGCTACGGTTTCGGCTGTTTTGAACGACCGCGACACCGTCAGTGCAGCCACGCGCGAAAAAGTGCTGGCTGTTATGCGCGAGCTGAATTACCGACCGCGCGAGTTTGCGCGGCATCGGTTTCGCTCAGACAGCGAGCGCAGCATTGGCTTTATCATCAAGGAAGACGACAATCCGTACTATGCAGAACTGATTGCTGGTGCGCGTCGCGTTGCCGAGCCCAAAGGCTACACCATCCTGGTGGCCAGCTCTGAAGGCTCTTATCAGGCTGAACAGCGCATCATTCAGCTCATGACTGCTAAAGACGTCAACGGTTTTATCATTACGCCCGTGATTGACGACGAAGCGGATTTGTCCCACATTTTTGAGCTTAAGCGTCGCAACATTCCATTTGTACTTTTGGAAGGCATTCGGGGATTGCAAGCCAATCTGGTCGACATCGATAACGTACGTGCGGCACAAGCGGCCATTCAGTACCTCATGGCGCAAGGGCACACGCACATTGTCTATTTTGCCGGGCCGCGCTACTCCCTCCACACCGAAGAGCGCCTGGAAGGTGTACGTCGCGCTTTTAGCACTTCGCACCGCGCCTTACGCGATGAGCAGGTCATTTATGCCGGAGCGCACACGCGGGACGGCTATGAAGCCGCGCGGGCTTACTTTGCGCAGCATCCCTCCCCTATGCCCACAGCTGTGGCTTGCTACAACGATCTGGTCGCCTTAGGCGTGTTGCGTGCGCTGGAAGAGCTTGGCTTTCGCGTGCCTGGCGAGGTGTCGGTGATGGGGTTTGACGATTTAGCCTTCTTGCATTACACGCCTTGGTCGCTTTCAACCGTACGCGTCCCTAAGGAAAAGATGGGCGAAAAGGCTGCAGAAATTCTCATTAAGCACATAGAAGCGGGCAAGCCAGTCCCTATCGAAAAGGTACATCTGGAATTTGAGCTTGTTGTAGGCGCAACCACACGAGCCCTCCAAGAAACCAGCGTGGATTAAAGCCCAGAAGCGATGAGCAGTTCAATATCCCGATAAGGCAAGCCAAACATTGCTGCCAAGCTTTTCTTGGTAAGATGGCGCCGGTAGACGTAGGTGCCGTTGCGCAGACCAACGTTGCGCCAAAGGGCTTCGTGAATAGAGCCGCTTTCGCCAATATCGATGAGGTAGGGGACCAGCACGTTGTTCAGAGCATAGGTGGCCGTACGTGCTGCGTTCGAAGGCATATTGGGCACGCAGTAGTGAATGACCTCGTATTTCCGAAAGATAGGGTTGGAGTGCGTTGTAGGGCGGCTCGTTTCGATGCATCCGCCTTGATCGATCATGGTATCGACAATAACCGAGCCCGGTTGCATTTCGGCGACCATATCTTCGGTGACCAAAATAGGAGCGCGCTGCCCATCGCTCATTTTAGCACCAATGACTACATCGGCCGAGCGCACGGCTTTGCGGATATACTCCACGGAAGCCATGGCCGTGGTAACCCGCCGGTCTAGATAGTGTTCAATAGCCCGAAGTGCACCAAGGTCGGTATCCAGCACGACTACATGGGCACCAAAACCCAGCGCCGTACGGGCTGCCCACTCCCCTACTACCCCAGCCCCGATAATAACTACTGTGGCCGGAGGTACACCAGAAATTCCTCCGAGCATCACTCCTTTGCCCCCCTCATTGCTTTCAAGGTAGCGGGCAGCAATTTGCACGGCCATTGAGCCCATGATTTCATGCATCATGCGCACAATAGGCAGCGTGCCGTCCGAGTCGCGAATAAACTCAAAGCCGATGCCAGTAATGCCCAGCTCCATCAGCCGGTGCAAAAACTGCGGCGTTGTAGAACCCAAATGCAGCGCAGAAATCAACACTTGGTTTTCTTGCAAAAGCCGCAGCTCATCTTCGGTAGGCCGACCTACCTTAACGATCAGTTCGCACCGACTGTAGAGGTCTTCCGGAGTAGCCACAATTTGCGCCCCAGCCTCCATATACTCTGCGTCGGCAAAGTGTGCCAGCACGCCAGCCCCCTGTTCTACAAACACTTCATGGCCATTAGCCACCAGCGTGGCAACACCGCTGGGAGCTAAGGCTACCCGGCGTTCTTCGTTGGCTACCTCACGAGGGATACCTATGCGGAACGAGCGATGGCGCTCGCGCAAACGTAAAGGTTTCTCCATCGGCAGCAAGGTTTGGCCGATGGCCATCCCCTGAAGCGCAGGAATCTCCATGCGTTACAATATCTGAACAGGGCCTACAAACTCTAAATATACGCCGATTCTGCTTCCTTTTGCTGGCAAAGCTGTAGACCTTACCGGCGGCCCAGCCATTCATACAGCAAAACGGCTGCAGCCATAGCGACGTTGAGGGACTCGGTAGCGCGGCGCTGGACCGTACCAGGCACTGTTACACTCGCATCGAGTCGCCTTTTAAGCTCTGGATCAAGTCCGTGGGCTTCACTGCCCAGCACCAGCACAGCGGGTCGGCGCGGCTGCCAAGCCGGCGCTGGCGTGCCCTCGAGGTCAGCACCATAGCAAGCAAAACCGGCAGCACGCAGCCGATCGAGCAGCAGAGGCAGTTGGGTAGCACGCACCAAACGCAAATCCCAGTGCCCTCCCATAGCTGCCCGCACCACTTTGGGCTGATATAAATCAACCGTACCGGAACCAGCGACTACAGCGTCTACGCCAAACCAAGCCGCTGCCCGAAGGATCGTTCCTGCATTTCCTGGATCTTGCAACCGGTCAAGCACTACCACATGCTGGCAAGTAAACAGTACCTCTTCTGGATGCCATACCAGGCGAGCAATAGCCAAAACGCCTTGGCTGTTTTCAACCGTTGAGAAGCGCGCGAGCTCTTCCTCGGTAAGCAGCGTTACCGGCACGGTAACGCGTTCCAGCAAGGCAGCAACAGCCGGACGCTGCCTTGCTGGTGCAGTCACTAGTACCTCCAGCAATGGGGCTCCCGCAGCCAGCGCAGCTTCCAAGGCACGCACACCCTCAATCAGATACTGCCCCAGCTGCTCCCGGTACTTGCGCTGCAAAAGACGCGTTAACGTTTTGCGTTGCCGGTGGCTTAGCATACACATTGGGGGTAGCTGCCGTCCTTCAAACCGTACTGTGATGACTTTGGCTCCGGGATTTCAGATCTTTCCAGCAAAAGCTCATGGTGTTATGCGAATTTTGTATTGCATCGGCTGTCTGTTTATAGGCAGCACCTCAGTGCTCCAAGCGCAAGTGCTGCCGCTGACCAACCTGGAGCAGTTCCAGCGTTTGGCCCATGCCTGCCTAACGCTGCCAGACTCGCTACAAGCGTTTCGGCTAGAAGCACCAGACACGCTGCCTTACGTACAAACAGCCTTAGAGGCTAGCTGGCTTCAGGAAGGCCGAAAGCTCTACACCACAGCAACAACGCCGCTGCCAACGGTCCGCTACCAGATTACTGCTGCACAAGTTACCTACCAGCTACTGCCACGAAAGCAGGTATTGCGACGCATAACGCTGGCCATGCAGTATGCGCTCCAAGCCCCCGATGGTCGCGTGCTTTTTGCCGCTTCTTGCCAACCCATAGTAACCGACACCGTAGCCCAGCATCTTATTTTCCGCCTAGAACATCCAGCCTTTCCGGAAACGCAAGCGCCCTTGCCTACCAAGCCGCCTGGCTTACTAACGCGTTACTTGGTGCCAACCCTTGCGCTGACAGCCACAGCTTTAAGTGTTTATTTGCTTTTTACCCTTCGTAGTCGTGCCACAACAGATGCTGCTACAACGCCATAAAGCCTGGCTTGCACTTGCCTGCCTTGCTGCCTGCGCCAATCCTGTAGCACCTACAGGCGGTCCCCCTGACCGCACACCTCCGGCCCTTGTTGAAAGCACGCCCTCCCGTGGGGCTACGCATGTGCAAGATCCAGAAGTGCGGCTTGTTTTTTCTGAAGCAGTCGAACCCGCTTCGGTGACACGTGCCTTGACCATCACGCCGGCCTTACCGCAGCGCCCTGATATCCGCGTGCGCGGCCGCATCGTTACGCTACGCCTACCGTCGCCCCTTCGCCCCAATACCACCTACGTCCTAACCTTGGATACCAACTTACGCGACCTACGTGGTGTCAGCCTGAAGGAACCGATTACCTTAGCATTTTCAACGGGACCGACCATCAATCAAGGCCGCATCGAAGGCCGCGTAATTAACGCAGCCACGGGAATGCCTGTGGCCAATGTGGACGTCTATGCCTATGCTTTAGGCGACACACTACCGCCGACCACGCTGCCTGCGCAGCCGGACTATCGCACGCAAACAGACCCCGAGGGGCGCTTTCGCTTTGCCTACCTGAGCGAGCAGCCCTATTTCGTGATTGCCTTGGTAGACCGCAACCGCAATCGCCGACCCGATCCGGATGAAGCTTTTGCTGCCCCACCTTTCCCAGCACTACAAGCCGACACAGCAGCTACGCCCTTTGCACGCCCTTGGCTACTCACCGCGCGCGACACGCTGCCCCCAACGCCCCAGCGTGCAGAGGCACTTTCCAACCGTCGCCTGCGCGTGCGTTTTTCCGAGCCGGTGCGCCTTCTTAGCCCTGATCCCCAAAATTGGTACCTTTTCCAGAATACCACACGCATCGCGTTGCAGCACGTCTACCAGACGGCCGAGTCTTCACCAGAGGTATACCTTGAAACCGAACCCCTCACGCCCGGAACGCACCTGCTGCGCATTGGTAGCGTGGCCGATACGGTCGGTAACCTGGCACCCAACGATACGCTGCGCCTCCTGGCCGTCGATCGTCCCGATACCTTACGGCTACGTTTTTTAGGCTTTGTGCCCAGCCCTGAAGCCCGATTGCTGTCAGATCAGCCCTTTGGACTTCGCTTTAATGCCCCTCCATCCTCCTTAGCAGCAGCCATTCACCTCACAGACGAGGCAGGGCAAGCCCGACGCTTCCATCTGCAAACTGCAAACGGCACGACGTTTTGGCTGGTGTTGGATCCTCCGCTACAGTTAGGCGAGCGCCTTACGCTGGTGCTGGACGGTCGCGTTCTAGGCATTGCCGACACGCTCTGGCAAGCTGTGCTCGTAGGCCTTTCCGAATCGGATCTAGGCAGCGTAAGCGGCCTGGTGATTTCGCCCGATACAACCGCCCCGATCGTTGTAGAGCTGCTTCCACAGACAGCAGGGCTGCCTGTACGACAAGTACAACTAACACCGGGAGACAGCCTGTTTCGGTTTGAACACGTACCTGAAGGCCGCTATCGGCTCCGGGCTTTCTTGGATCGTAATGCTAACCAGCGATGGGATGGCGGTCAACTGATACCCTACGCGCCCCCTGAGCCGCTCGTCTGGCTTGCCGAGCCACTGCAAACCCGTCCCCGATGGGAGGTTGCGCCTGCCGATACGCTCCGTTTTCCCCCTTTGCCCTAGCGTGGGATCTTTACCCACGTCGCTTCTTTCAAAGCCGGCAGCGTTACCCCACATGCAAGGGTGCTGAAGCCATGCCCGACGTATTTGCCGAGCCGGTCTTAACAGCCCAAGCTATGCGGGCAGCCGACCAGCATACCATCGAGGTGCTAGGCCTGCCTGGACGGGTACTGATGGAAACTGCTGGTCGCGCGGCAGCCGCGGTGGCGGCGCAGATGTTAGGAACCGTTGATGGCCGCACTGTCATTTGCCTGTGCGGCCGCGGCAACAACGGGGGCGACGGGTTCGTGCTGGCCCGCGTGTTGCACGCCCAGGGTGCCCGAGTCCATGTCGTGACGCTAAGCGACGTTTCGAGCATGAGCGACGATGCAGCCGCCAACTACCAGCTGCTCGTGCACCTTGCCGAAGCCGACGCCGAAAACCGACTGCGTCTGCATCGCATCGAATCAGCAGCCGCATTGGATCAGTTGCCGCCTGCTGATGTGTACGTCGATGCCCTACTGGGGACCGGCCTATCTAGCCCACTACGCACGCCGCTGGCGGAAATCGTGGAATGGCTAAACGCGCGCACCGCCCCTGTTTTGGCCATTGATATTCCAACCGGACTGCATAGCGATACAGGGCAGGTGCTGGGCAGAGCTGTTCGGGCTACGCGAACGGTCACTATGGGCGCACTCAAGGTAGGCCTACTCATCGGCGAGGGGCCCAAGTACTGCGGGAAGATCGAAGTTGCTGAAATTGGCATTCCACGCCACGTGCTCGTCGAGGCTGCCCAGCAAGCTGGGTGCGCCTGGCGCGCTACCGACACCACCATAAGGCATTGGCTTCCACGCCGCGCTCACGATGCGCACAAGTACAGTGCCGGCTTGGCCATTGTTGTAGCGGGATCGCGTGAGTTTACCGGAGCCCCGGTTATGGCGGCTACGGCCGCCGCTCGCATTGGCGCTGGCTACGTGCTGTGTGCCTGCCCTTCTGGCGTACGTCCTATCTTAGCTACTAAGTTGACCGAAGTGGCTTTACTCGGCCTACCCGAAACAGAACGGGGGGGCATTGATCAGGAGGACGCTTTCGACGTGCTGGCCAACGGGTTAGAACGGGCACAGGCGTTATTGATTGGTCCAGGCTTAGGACGTCATCCCGACACGCAACGCTTTGTGCGCAGCCTGCTCGAGCGAGCCACACAGCCTGTTGTCGTTGATGCCGACGGCCTAAATGCCCTCGTAGGGTTTACCGATTTAATACGCCACCATGCCCAGGGACGGTGGATTCTAACGCCACATGCCGGAGAGTTTCGGCGACTGGTTGGCAACGACGTAGACCTAACCGATCGCGTCCGGGTCGTGCAACAGTACGCCCGCGCGTGGAACTGTGTGCTGCTGCTTAAAGGAATGCCTAGCCTCGTAGGCTGCCCAGATGGCACAGTCTGGATCAATGCTACCGGTAACCCAGCCTTAGCAACAGCCGGGACAGGCGACATCCTGGCAGGACTATGCGTAGGTTTGCTCGCCCAAGGCCTGTCCCCTGATCGCGCCGCGCTTTGCGCGCTCCACGTGGGCGGCGCCGTAGCCGACCATTACGCAGCGCAAGCGGCCCTCCAAAGCATGATGGCCATGGATCTGCTAACACACCTTCCCCAAGTACTGCGCGAACGCTTTCTGCAAAAGGCCTAATGCTGCGACTACTTCCTTGGATTTGGACAGCGACCCTTTTGGTTGCTTGTTTTCTACCTGGCAAGCTCGTAGAACCGGCAGTTACGTTATGGTTAGACAAAATTGCCCATTTTGTATTGTTTGCCGGTTTTTCGGGATTCTGGCTTTTGACAAAACCGCACCACCTCAGGCAGGTACTGATTGCCGGAGTTTTACTAGCTGCGCTAACAGAAATTGGCCAGGGCGTGCTTCCCATAGGCCGCTCCGCCGAAGGGTGGGACCTAGGGGCTGATCTGCTGGGACTGCTAGCAGGCGTAGCTTTTGATCGAGGGTTTACTTTTTTCCCAGAGAAAAGCTAAGTGTGGAACCCTGGACCGTACTAGGCATATGCCTTACAGATTTTTCACATCGCATACGTGATAGGCTTAATGTATCTTTGCTTTCCAAATTCTTAACCGAATTGGTGCCATGGGATTTATTCGCAAAACAGAAGAGGCCGATCTGCGGAAGCGGTATCCCTTGTATATTGAGATCGGCCTGATCCTCACGTTGATCCTGCTCATTGTGGCGTTTCGCATCGACTGGCGCCCAGAGCAAGGCGTGCAGTTTGTAGTTGAAGAGCAGGAAGTGGTGCAAATGGAGGAAATTGTCCAGACCCGCCAGGAAGTCGCTCCTCCACCTCCGCCGCGCCCCCCAGTGCCTGTCGAAGTGCCGGATGAAACGACATTGGAAGAGGCAGAGCTGAATCTGGACGCAGCCTTAGATATCGGAGAGGCAGTGGCTAGCGTACCCCCGCCACCCCCGCCCCCTCCTCAAAAACAAGAGGAAGAGCCGGAGCCCGAGGTTTTCGTAGTGGTCGAGGAAATGCCCGAGTTGATTGGCGGCCAGCAGGCCATCTACAATTGCATTAAGTATCCGGAGATTGCCCGAAAGGCGGGCGTAGAAGGTCGGGTCATTGTCCAGTTTATCGTCAATGAGCAAGGCAACGTTTCCGATGCACAGGTGCTGCGTGGTGTAGGCGCTGGGTTAGATGAAGAAGCCCTTCGGTGCATTGGTCAGCTTAAGTTCAAGCCAGGCAAGCAGCGCGGACGGCCTGTTCGGGTGCGTATGTCGCTGCCTGTGATCTTCCGCCTGCAGTAAGTGTTTGATCGGCTGAATGATCAAAAAAGCCCTCTTTTTTAGAGGGCTTTTTTATTGGCGTGCTCCCGCGGATTTTTTCAGATGACGAACATGACCATCAGCCTGACCTACCAAAACGTCGGTAACCATATCTAAAAATAGGCCGTGGTCTAGCACACCAGGTAACGTAGAAAGCTTGATCGCCAAGGCCTGTGGATCGTCAATGCCGTTGGGGAATCGGGCATCAATGATCCAAAAACCCTGATCGGTCACTACAGGACCGTCTTTGCCTTGGCCCATACGCAAGACGGGCACGGCTCCCAGCCGCTCTAAGGTTCGCATAACAGGGGTAGCGGCCATAGGAAGCACTTCAACAGGAACCGGCCAGCGCGTGCCCAAGCGTTC
Organism: Rhodothermus bifroesti; assembly: GCF_017908595.1. NCBI lineage: Bacteria > Pseudomonadati > Rhodothermota > Rhodothermia > Rhodothermales > Rhodothermaceae > Rhodothermus > Rhodothermus bifroesti. The sequence continues at coordinate 854,073 of NZ_JAGKTL010000001.1, read as the reverse complement.
AACCAGCTTGGATTCATCGACCAAAATGACAAAGCGGCGTGCCTGAGCCGCTACGACTTTTTCCCTGGTATGTGCAGCCCCTCGGCCCTTAATTACATCCAGCGTGGGGCTTACCTCGTCGGCACCGTCGAAGGCCAGATCTAACACGTCAACATCATCGAGCGTGACCAGCGGAATGCCTTCGGCCCGGGCCAAACGTTCGGCAGCATACGAGGTGGGCACGCCCACCACGTGCAGTCCTTCTTCGCGTACCCGGTGCCCAAGTGCACGAATGGCCCAAGCAGCCGTTGATCCTGTACCCAGCCCTAGCCGCATGCCGTTTTCCACCATAGCCGCCACATGCTGGCCAGCTATACGCTTGGCGCGTTCGGCAGGTGTAAGCGTCTCTTCCATAGACTTATTCGTAACGCAAAGCTTCTATGGGATGTAACCGGGCCGCCCTATAGGCCGGATAGCTGCCAAACACGACCGCAACGAGCGTTACCAGCAAAACACCCATCAGTGCCCACTCCCACGGAAACACCGCCGAAATATCGAACCGCAGGGCAACCAGGTTACCTGTCAAAACGCCCAGCAAAATACCTACAAGCCCACCTAACTGGCACAAGAAAAATGCTTCAAGCAAGAACTGCCCCAGAATATCTCGCCGCCGGGCCCCAACAGCTTTCCGAATGCCAATCTCTCGGGTGCGCTCTGCGACCGATACCAGCATGATATTCATAATGCCAATACCCGCCGTCAGTAGCGCAATGAAACCAATACCAGCACCTGCCATCGACAGCAAACGCGTAAACCGATCAAAAACCCCCCGCATGGAGTCGTTCGTGCTAACTTCAAAGTCGTTTGGCTTATGCGGAGGCACTTTCCGAATGATCCGGAGCCGGCTGATGGTTTCTTCCATCGCTGCACCCAGGAGCTCGGGCCGGGCCACACGCACGCTTACCGATCCCAGGTCACGATCCGGCCGGCCATACTGTGCAAAAGCCGTCGTAATGGGGATAAAGATGCGGCGATCTTGGCTAAAGCCCAGGAAACTCCCTTTTTCCTTGAGCACGCCAATCACTTCGTAAGGCTGCCCTTGAAAACGCACCACCTTCCCTACAGGGGATATGTTGGGAAACAACTCTTCGGCGACTACCGAACCTAAAACCGTAACCATGCGCCCATAGTGCACTTCCTGGGCAGTAAAAAAGCGACCTATGTCCAGTTCATAGCCATAGTTCTCCAAAAAGTGCTCGTCGGTCCCAATCAGGATCACCCCAGGCTCGGTCTTCTGGGACTCATATTGCAGTGATCCCATCGCAAACCCTTCCAGCACGCTAAGGTACACAGGCAGCGTCAGGGTACGCCGGAGCTGTTCCACCTGGGCATACGTAATAGGGCGCCGGTACTCCTGTTGGCCGCCGTTAATTTCTATAGCCGGATAGCGGGTAATCGTGAAGGTAGAAACCCCCAAAAACGTCATCGACTCGCGAAAGTACACGTCGATGACTTGCACCGCTGTTACCGAGCTAATGATGGCAAAAATGCCTACTACCATTCCTAGCAGCGTCAGGCTCGAGCGCAGCTTGTTTGCCTGAAGCGCCATCCAGGCCATACGAAAAGCTTCACGCCATTCCATAGGCAGCCGTCATTCGTAGCGGAGTGCTTCAATGGGCTGGGCACGTGCAGCCGTCCAGGCCGGCGCCAACCCAAACGTTACACCAGTCAAAATGCAAATTAGAAACGCCAACATCACCGTAGTGGCTGGTAAATACGTAGGCAGCATTAAATCCACGATCGCCGTCAGTCCTATAGACAGCAGCACCCCAATCACCCCGCCTACCAAACAAACCATCACGGCTTCCATCAGAAACTGCGTCAGAACTGCCCGCGGCGTAGCACCAACAGCTTTTCGGATGCCAATTTCCCGGGTGCGCTCTTTAACCGAAACAAACATGATGTTCATCACCCCAATGCCACCTACAAACAGCGAAAGGGCCGTTAGAAAAATACCCACCCCATAGATAGCTCCCTTGACCGGTGCCATCTGCCTTTGAAAAGCCTGCAGGGTGTTGATTTCAAAGTTATTTTTCTCCAAAGCGTCCAACTTACGTGCCACCCGCAAAATGCCTGTCACCTCATCTTGGGCCAATGCTAAAAGATCGGGGTGCACTGCTTTAACCTGGATAGAAACCCTTCGGCCCTGCAGGCCAAAGAAACGACTAAACGTGCTCAGCGGAATCAGTACCTGCAAATCAAGCCCCGCAGGACTGTCCGGTCCGGTACCCTGGCGATCCATCACGCCAATGACTTGACAGCGGTGGTTGTTTAAGCGGATAAACTTTCCCAAAGGCTGGGCTACAGGAAACAAACGCGCGGCCACTTCAGCTCCTAGCACGCATACGGGACGGCCGCTGCGGTCTTCTACTTCGGTAAAAAAGCGGCCTAGCGCCACATCAAAGGTGTGCACGCGCACGTAATCGGCCGTCGTGCCTACAATTGAGAGTTGCGATACGGTCACGCGTTCATAGCGTGCATAGCCTTGATGCCAATAAACCGGAGCTGCAGCACTGACGTAGCGTGCACGTTGCGCAATGAGGGCCGCCAGCTCAGGTTTCAGCTCAGGACGGTTGATGTACTCCCACCAGCGCGAAGGGTTAAAGGCCCAGGGGAATTTCTCAACATAAAGCACATCGGCACCTAGAACCGAAAGCGTTGCATTCAGTCCACGCTCGACACCATTGATCACGGTCACCATTAGCGTTACGGCCACAATGCCGATAATGATGCCTAGCGTAGTCAAAACGGCGCGCAGCTTGTGCGCCATGATCGCATGCAGAGCGCTCCGAAATCCTTCTCCGATTTCGAACAGCAGTAGCGACATGCTTGGCCCTAAGCCTGTTCTTTGATGCCTAGCCTACGGCACTTTAAGCCGCAGAGTTGCAAGCAAGAAGGCCTTTTTTAGCCAACGTGGTGCGTGTAGAGGCGCACGAGCAAGATAAGCTGGCCGCTATGATAGGCCGCATGCTCGACAAGGTGATGCAAGATCGTCCAGCGCCGTACGGGCAGTCGTTTTCGGCCAAGCGGGCGCAGCTCGTCCATTGCCTCCTCGGGCAGTGCTTCAAGACGGTGGATCAATTCAGCAAAAAAGTCGCGAACTTCCTGCGCCAAGCTCGCTTTGGGCAGCATCTGAGGGGTCCAATCCGATCGGGCGGCTGCGGCCAGGCTTTCGGGATCGGGATCGGCAGCTAAGGCATAGGCGGCCAGTCGCCGACTGGCACCCAGAATATGCTGCAGGCGCGCTCCAATTGAAGGAACACCTGCTGCGGGTTCCCACCAGAGCGCAGTTTCGTCGGGCACCTGGGCGAGCGCTTCATCGATCCAGTACTGCACTTGGCGTAACCCTTTGAGGAGATCTGCGCGGCGTGCTTGTGCGCCTTCAGTTTGGTCAGCCTCCAGCCAGGGTTCGTTTGCCATAGGAGGTTACAGGTCTTTTTCCAGTCGCAGCCGGTAGTCGCGATAGTAGGTGTTATAATCGGCCCGTGTTACGCGAAAGCCTTCGATAAGCCCCAGGACGGTCATGCCAGGATGCCGGTTGGGAAACGTATCGTAAGCAAACCGCTTATAGCCTTTCTGGCGTGCCCAGTCCATCATCACATAAAGCAGCTGACGGGCAATACCCTGGCGACGGTATTCTGGCAACACGCCGCCTTTGGCACTGTAAAACGTGCGGCCGTTTTCACGATAGCCGATCTTGAACCCTGCCGGCACGCCATTAACGCGCGCCAGCAAAATCAATAAATCTTCGCGATCAAAGGTGTTGATAACGCGCTCTTCCTCGAAAATGCGCAGGTTAAGCTCGCGGATCAATTCCAGTTGATCCAGCCCGACTTCTTCAATGCTTAGTACAGCATCGGTAGGCACGGTTGTGCGATATACTTCGGTCATGGATGGCCGTTGGCTACATTGGAGGGGGCCGGAAGCCCAGGTGGCCCAGGTTCTTCTACCAGCATCCAGGGCTCTAGGATCGATTCAGGAAGCTCTCGTATAAAACGGCTTGGATGGGCCAGGTACGTTCCCATGCTAGCCTGATAGCGCACGACGGGATACGAGATAAACAGGTGCTCACGGGCGCGCGTAATAGCTACGTACAACAACCGGAGCTCTTCATCGAGGGCTTCCGGATCGCTGAGGGCGTAAGCCGAGGGCAACACACCCTCGAGCGCATGAATGATAAACACGGTGTGAAATTCCAGGCCTTTGGCCGAATGAATGGTAGACAGCACCAACGGGGGCTCGTCTTCGAGCACGGGATCTACCTCAAGCGCGGTAAGCTCCAGCGGCTCTAGGACCATTGCCTCCAGAAATGCCGCTCGGCTTTGAAAGCGTGCACTGAGGCTAACCACGTGTTCCAAGTCTTGCAGCCGGCGAGGGAAGTCTTCATAGTAGCGACGCTCGCAAAGCGGCGTGTAGTACCGCAGCAGCGCATCGAGCTGTGCCTCCAGTGGCCAGTCCGTTTCCCGAAGCTGGCGTAGCAGCGTAAAAAGTTGCATCAAGGCCTCGGCGTAGCGCGGGGAAAAAGGCCGTTCGGCGAGCCGAAAGGGTTCGCTTTGCGCAGCTACAAGCCAAGCGATCAGCTGTTGCGCCGTGCGCGGGCCAATGCCCTCGATGAGCTGCAGCACGCGGTTCCAGGCGGCTGCATCTTTCGGATTTTCCAAAAGGCGCACGTAGGCCAAAAGATCTTTCACATGAGCGGCCTCACTCAGCTTGAGTCCACCATACTTTACGTAAGGGATGCCGTGCCGGTTGAGCTCCAATTCCAAGGCGAAAGCATTGTGGCTACTGCGAAACAGCACAGCCATTTGGTGCAAAGGCACGCCTTGCTCGCGCAGCGTTAGGATCATTTGGCATACGAACCGGCTTTCGGTGCGTTCATCGGGGGCAGGGATAATGGCTGGTTTTTCCCCGTCTTGGCGATGGCTGAAAAGCACCTTGTCGTAGCGGTGGTGGGCCCGTTGCAGGATTTGGTTTGCTAGATCTAAGATAGGCTGCCTTGAACGATAGTTTTGCTCCAGTTTAAGGATGCGGGTGCCCGGGAAGCGTTGTGGAAATTCGAAGATGTTCCGCCAGTCGGCCCCTCGAAACCGATAAATCGATTGGGCATCGTCGCCAACGGCCATCACATTGCCGTGCACGGCCGCAAGCTGCTGCACCAGCTCAGCTTGAAGGCGGTTGGTATCTTGGTATTCGTCAACCAGTACGTAGCGGCATCGGGAAGCCACCTGGCGGTGCACGTCGGGGTGAAGCGCAAAAAGTTCTAGCGTGCAGGCCAGCAGGTCATCATAGTCCATCAGGCCATGCTGACGCTTATAGCGCGCGTAGTCTTGCTGCAGGCTTGCTATGGCTTCTAGATGCTCCAGAAACTGGGGATAGCGGGCTTCAAGTAAGGCCTGCAGCGACAAGTCAGGATGGTTAGCAGCTGCCGAAAAGAGGTCTTGTAGCGTTTGTTTTCGTGGGAATCGGCGGGCGCTGCGGCCTAATCCACGCGCCGTGCGCAACAGATCAATCACATCGGCCGCGTCCGAAGCGTCCAATACGGTAAATGTACTCGGATAGCCTAGGCGTGCTGCGTAGCGACGGAGAATTCCCAGGCAAAAGGCGTGGAACGTGCCACCTTGGACGCGCTCGCAGCGGCCATCGAGCAAAGCTGCTGCACGAGCCAACATCTCCCGCGCAGCCCGTCGGGTAAAGGTAAGCAGCACGATTTCCTCGGGTGGCGTACCGGTTTCGACCAAGTAGGCCACGCGGTAAACCAGTGCCCGCGTCTTGCCCGTACCGGCACCGGCCACAACGAGCACCGGACCGCCTCCTGCTGTGGCCACTGCATATTGTTGCGCATTGAGCTGCCCAGCATAATCGACAGTAAGCGTGGCTTTCGGCGTTGTGGGGTCAGCCTTTAAGACAAAGCGTCGGGCCATGGGGACCAGGAATGCGCGCCTTGTATGCACCCGACAAAACGCAAGGCGGCTAAGCGTGATCCAATCTTCGCTTTTTGTGCGAAAAAAGTCTGGCTTAATCGTTGGTTTCTTTATAGATTAACCGACAGCGTGAAGCGCGTTTGGTTAGGAAGGCGCAACAAAGGCGGGCCTTATCCGTTTTCGCGCTATCTATGAAAGGCTTTCGCGGCTGCAAGACGGTGGGTACTCATGGGTAAAGTCATTGCCATAGCCAATCAAAAAGGCGGGGTCGGCAAAACGACCACCGCGATTAACCTGGCGGCTTCCCTAGCAGCTACCGAGCGCCCAACGCTGCTGATTGACATCGACCCTCAGGCGAATTGCTCTTCGGGGGTAGGCGTTAATCCGCGTACCGTGCAGAAATCCACCTATGAGGTGCTCATTGGTAACATCGCTTTAGAGGAAGCCGTTCTGCCCACTGATCTGCCTTTTTTAGAAATCGTACCGAGCCATATCAATCTGGTTGGGGCTGAAATTGAAATGATCGACGTGGCGGAACGCGAGCGCATTTTGGCCCATGCGCTCCGACGGGCCCGCCGCAAGTACGATTTTGTGATTATCGATTGCCCGCCTTCGCTGGGTTTACTCACGCTCAACGCGCTCACTGCTGCCAACTCGGTGCTTATCCCTGTGCAAGCCGAGTATTTTGCCTTGGAAGGCCTGGGCCAATTGCTCAACACCATTAAGATTGTCCGCCAGCACCTAAACCCTAATTTAGAAATCGAGGGTGTGCTGCTGACCATGTTCGACACGCGGCTGCGGCTATCCAATCAAGTAGCCGAGGAAGTGCAACGATACTTTGGCGACAAAGTATTTCGGACGATTGTGCAGCGGAACGTGCGGCTTTCAGAAGCCCCCAGTTTTGGGCGGCCCGTACTGCTGTACGACATTACAAGTATTGGCGCCCGCAACTACATGGCCTTGGCGCGAGAAATTTTGCAAAACAATCAGCGCTTTTTGCAAAACGACACGACCTCGGAAGAAGCCCCAGCAACCAACGGCATCTTGCCTTCGGCCATGCACCGGGCTTCACCCGCTTCTTAACCTTTAGGGCATTAGCCAAAGCTCCAACAATCAATGGCAACACGTAAGGCAGCCTTAGGGCGTGGGTTAAATGCGCTGCTTCCGCCTCCGGCGCGAGAGGAAACGGCAACCGATGAACTTGCGGGTGTAGAAACGCCTAAAAGCCGACTTTATCACTTTGAGGAACGGCTACGGCTTTTAGGTCGCGTAGCTGAGATTGACATCGACCACATTCGCCCCAATCCATACCAGCCCCGCAAAGATTTCGACGAGCAAGCCCTAGAGGAACTAGCGCAGTCGATTGCTCAGTTGGGCATTATTCAGCCGATTACTGTTCGCGCTTTGGGCAATAATCAGTTCGAAGTGATTTCAGGGGAACGGCGTTTGCGGGCAGCGCGCCGCGCGGGTCTAAAGCGCATCCCGGCCTACATTCGTGAGGCCGGTAGTGAAGAAATGTTGGAAATGGCGCTGGTTGAAAACGTCCAGCGCGAAGAGCTCAACCCCATTGAAGTAGCTTTGGGCTACCAGCGCCTTATGGAAGAATGCGGGCTGACGCAAGAGCAAGTGGCCGAGAAAGTAGGTAAAAACCGCGCTACGGTTGCTAACTTTTTACGTTTACTCAAGCTGCCCCCCCGCATTCAGGCCAGTTTACGCGACGGCACGATCACGGCTGGGCATGCCCGTGCTCTAATTGGACTGCCCGAAACGGTCCAACTGCGCCTACTCCAGGAAATCGAAGCCAAGCAGCTGTCTGTCCGTGAGGTTGAAGACCGCGTGCGTGCCTGGCACCGTGCACAAGAGAAACGGGAAGCAACGAAAGGCGCCTCAAGCGCTGAACCCGGTGATGCAGAAACCCTCCAGCTGCGCGCTTACGAAGACCAGTTGCGACGGCGCTTGGGCACGCGCGTACATATCCGCCACCGTACCAGTAGCCGAAGCGGTCGCATCGAAATTGTGTATTTTTCTGACGAAGAGCTCGAGCGTCTACTGGCGCTTCTACTGGGCGAATGAAGGTGCTCATGCTGGTATTGCTCACCCTCCCTGCAGGCAGGCAGCCCTCACCGCCGGATTCGGTGCACACCCCACAGGCGGCCCTGTGGCGGGCACTTGTATTGCCTGGATGGGGACAAGTCTATAACCGGCAGTACTGGAAAGTCCCTTTTGTCTACGCTGGGCTGGCCGGGTTTGCAACATTAGCCCATTTGCTCAACGAGCGCTATCTGCTCTACCGCCATGCCTACTTGTATGCCATTGCACCGCAGCAGTATCCCCAGTACCGAGAAGAAGCCGAGCGTTTCCGCTTTGTCATCGAAGCCGGTCGCGCCGACTTGTTGCGGCACTACCGTGACCGCTATCGCCGAAACCGGGATCTTTCGTACATTGCCATTGGCTTATGGTATGGCCTAAGCGTCTTGGATGCCTATGTCCACGCTCACTTGTACACGTTTGATGTAAGCGACCGCCTGAGCCTTACGCTCCACCCCTTGCCTTTTGGGGGCGCACAGGCACGCCTGCGCTTGCAATTTTAGCAAGGCGTTTCCTTTTCTGGCTAATTTTTACGATCTTTAGCGCAGTTTGCCCTACCACCAAGTCCGCATTTATGGCACGGATCGTTTATGCGCTAAGTGGACAAGGACGTGGCCATGCTTCGCGTGTACTGGCCATCGCGCGAGAGCTTCGGCAACGCGGCCATGAATTGCTCTTCTGCGGCGGTGGTACAGCATGCGACGTGCTGCAAGCCAGCGGCGAAACGGTCCTGCCTGTTCCTTCCTTACGCCAGGTATTGCATGGCAACCGCATGCAACTCCTAGCCACACTGCGTGCCAATGCTACTACTCTACGTAAGCTACGGACCCTGCTAGATGAGCTGACCGAAAAGCTGTCCGCCTTTCGACCGCATTTGCTTATTACCGATTTTGAAGCTCTCACGCCCCGAGCAGCTGAGCGTCTTGGGGTGCCTGTGCTTTCCTTCAATCATCAACAGATTGTTACAGAAACGCGTTACCCGCTTCCTTTACGCTACTGGCTAGATGCGGCGCTAGCTTGCCTAGCTATCCGCCTGATTGCACCTAAACGACCGCTACATGTGCTGCTGACCTCCTTTTTCTTTCCTCCACTGCGCCGGCCCGAACGCACCACATTGATCCCTCCCATCATCCGCTCTGAAATACAACAGCTTAGGCCCGTCTCTGGAGAAGCCATTCTAGTTTACGTCAATCAGCCCGAAGGCGTTGGTCATCTACCGCAGGTGCTCGCACAACTAGCTGTACCGTTTATCCTTTATAACCTGCCACCCCCAGAAGATGCCGCACGCTATCCGAACCTAATCTTTAAAAAACCCTCGCTTGATGAATTTCTTCACGACCTAGCCTGCGCTCAAGCGGTAGTGTGCACCGCCGGGTTTACGCTCATCAGTGAAGCACTTTATCTGGGCAAGCCACTTTTGGTCATGCCGAATCGGGGTATCTTTGAACAAACCTTGAATGCTTTGTTTCTTGAGCGTGACGGAATGGGCATGGCTGTCTACGACCGCTTGCTGCGCCCTGAAGACGTCCGTCGCTTTTTAGAGAACCTTCCTTATTACCGCTCCCGGTTATGGGCTTACCCCAAGCGACCAGGGAACGAAGCTGCGCTAGCATGCATCGAGCAGCTGCTGCTGCGTCTGGAAAGGCGTGCTTACCGGGGCAAGCGTGTGCAAACCCTACATGAAAATATCCTACGATTTTCGGTTTGAGCAAAATGCAACCTCTACGCCATAGATCCTTCTTAAACACGCTGCGTTGTAGCGTCGATTTTACAAGATGCGCTTTTGGCAAGCGGCATCACCTGTTTTTCCATGAATCAACGCTGGGAGATTCCCATGTCTGACACCGTTCACAATCCACAGGACCGGCTGGCCGTCCCGCAGGTGTCTACCGCAGAGCCCAGCCTGTTTGTCAAATGCCATCGGTTTTTTGATCCAACGGGAGATTATGCGCGTGTCCGTGCTGCAGGGTTATATCCCTACTTTCGACCTATTGAGCGCAACGAAGGTACACGGGCAATCATTAACGGCCGTGAGGTCATCATGGCCGGGTCGAACAATTACTTAGGCCTCACTTCAGACCCTCGGGTCAAGGAGGCAGCCATCGAAGCCATTCGCAAGTATGGGACTGGCTGCACCGGTAGCCGCTTTCTCAATGGCACACTCGATCTGCATCTGGAGCTTGAAGCCCGCTTGGCCCGCTTTATGGGACGCGAGGCCTGCATTTTGTTTTCCACGGGCTACATGACGAACATGGGCGTCATCCAAGCCCTCACGTCCAAAAACGATATCATCTTTTCAGATAAAGACAACCATGCAAGCATTGTGGCCGGCACGCAAGTCAGCCTGGCTACCACGGTACGTTACCGGCATAACGACCTTAACCACCTGCGCCGTCTGCTGGAACGGGCACAACTTGAGCACCCAGAGGCTGGGAAGCTCATCGTAACCGACGGGGTGTTTTCGATGAGCGGGGTCATTGCCCGCGTGCCCGAACTCGTAGAACTTGCCGAAGAATTCGGTGCCGCCCTAATGCTCGACGACGCACACGCCGTAGGCGTGATTGGTCCTGGCGGGCGCGGATCAGCGGCTTACTTTGGCCTGGAGCACAAAGCGCACCTAACGGTCGGGACTTTTTCCAAAAGCTTTGCCTCTCTAGGAGGTTTTTGCGTAGGCGACCGCGACGTGATCGAATACATTCGCCATACCAGCTCAGCGCATATCTTCTCGGCCTCCATGCCGCCAGCTAACGTAGCTACGGTACTCAAGTGCCTAGACATTCTTGAAAGCGAGCCTGAGCGCTTAGAACGCCTCTGGAAAATCTCCGACTACATGCGCGAAGGATTCCGCAGCGCAGGTTTCAACGTCTGGAACAGCCAAACGCCTATTATCCCGGTTGTGATCGGCGACATGATGACCTGTTTCCGGTTCTGGCGCGACCTGCTCGAAGAAGGCGTTTTTGTCAACGCCGTGGTACCCCCGGCTGTACCGCAAGGCCAAGCGCTGATGCGCACTTCGTTCATGGCTACCCATACCGACGAGGAACTCGATTATATTCTAGAAGCCTTCTATCGGGTAGGTAAGCGCCACGGCGTCATTTGAGTTTATGGAAGCTGCCACCGTTTCGGTACATACGCCGGCTGCAAAGACGGTACGCGTCGTCCCAGTCGCACACTTTTGGCAACTGCGGCGCTTTATTGGCTTTCCCTATCGGCTGTATCGTAACCACCCCTACTGGGTCCCGCCGCTACGGCGGGACGTAGCGGAAACGCTCAATCCGAAAAAAAATCCGTTTTTTGAGCATGGCACGATGCAGCCTTTTCTGGCGCTGGATGCGCAAGGCCGCGTGCTAGGCCGCATTGCGGCTATCGTCAACGGCATGCACTTAAAAAAGTACAACGATGGCGTTGGATTTTTTGGTTTTTTTGAGTGTGTGCCGGACTTTACCGTCGCACAGGCCCTCTTCGATGCAGCAGCCGAATGGCTACGCCACCAAGGCCTTAGGTACATGCGCGGCCCCACCAATCCTTCGCTTAACGACGTTGCCGGCCTCCTCGTCGATGGGTTTGACCGCGCCCCTTCGATTCTCATGCCCTACAACCCACCCTACTACGCTACCTTTCTCGAACAGGCAGGCTTTAGGCGCGTCATGACCATGTGGGCCTACTACGTCCACAAAAAATACCTAAAAACCGAAAAGTTGGAACGGGGAGTCGCGTTGGTTCGCCGCCGCAACCCGACCATTACGCTACGCACGTTGGACCTGAGCCGCTACGAGGAAGAGGCCCGTATTGTGCTGGACATTTACAATGAAGCTTGGTCGGATAATTGGGGTCACGTGCCTATGACAGAAAATGAATTTCGGCACCTGGCCCGAGCCATGCGGCAAGTAATCGATCCAGAGCTTGTGTTTATCTTGGAAGATGCCGGTCGTCCCATCGCTTTCTCACTCATCATCCCTAACCTCAACCAGGCGCTTCGCCACGTGCGCAATGGCAGACTGTTCCCATTTGGTCTAATCAAACTGCTGCTGGCCATGCAGCTGGGTGTGGTTTACGAAACCCGCATGCCGCTGATGGGTATTCGCAAGGCCTATCACGGCCGAGGTTTAGATGCGCTTCTGGTTTTAGAAACCATCCAACGCGGCAAGCTACGCGGCTATGAAGCCTGTGAAATGAGCTGGGTGCTTGATACCAATAAAGTCCTGCTTAACGCCTTAGAGCATCTGGGTGCTGTGGTCGACAAAGCCTATGCGCTCTACGAAAGGCCCCTCTAAGCCTATTCGCTTCATTTATTTTGACCTAGACGATACGCTGCTCGATCACCGCGCAGCCGAACGGGCTGCCTTGGCAGATCTCAAAACCCTCCTGCCCCACGTCTTTGCGCACGTCGCTATAGACGAGCTGCAGGCCACCTACCATGCGATCAACACAGCCCTATGGCAACAGTACCAGCAAGGCGCAATCGATCGCGCTACACTCCTGCATAGCCGCTTTGCTCAGCTCATCGAAGCCCTACAGCTTGTCGACGTAACACCTGAACAATTGAACACCATTTACTTGGCGCATTACCCTCGACACTGGCGCTGGACTCAGGGAGCTCAAAAGGCGTTTCTTACCATAGCGCAGCACTTTCCGGTAGGCCTGCTGACCAACGGTTTTGCCCCCATTCAGCGGGCCAAGTTAGCTCACTTCCCCGAGCTGAGCCGCCATGCCCGCTGTGTGATTATTAGTGAAGAAGTGGGGGTGGCCAAGCCCCATCCCGAACTATTTAACCATGCCGCAGCTGCTGCAGGCCTTCCTCCTGAGGCACTGCTCTACGTGGGCGACTCCTGGCACAGCGACGTGCAAGGTGCATACCACGCTGGTTGGCAGGTGGCCTGGTACCACCCGTCGGAACCCACTGCTGCTGCAGCTGCAGGCGTCTTTGCTTTTGCGCATTGGCCCAAGCTTTTACGCTGGCTCGGTCTGCATAGGGGTAGCCGTTAGCACCGAAGGCCGCTCGATGCGGCCCATGGGCAAACGCTCGGCCATACCAGCCATTCCTGCCCGCCATAACCGCTCGACCAACTCCTGCACTTCGTGAATTTGATCCTGTAATCCTTCCAGCCGAACTTGAAGATGGGCCGCGTTACGCAGTAGATCGGGTCGCCCTCCTGCCTGCACGTGCTGCAGCAACTGCCATCCATCTGCATACGCCCGTTCCAACTCTCGCGCCAGCGCGGTAAGTTCCTGGGCCAGTCGTTCTAGCATGCGCAGGGCTTCTCTGTCCGCTGCGCCATCCGACACCGTCGAAGCCCACTGCAATGTCCGCTCTTGGAAGGGATCTGCCATGGCGCCAAGAATCTAAACCATGTGCTATAGTCTTCGACGGCAATCGGCGCCATCGGATCCCAAAGCTACTCAAAAAAATTGTAACCCTTGGACATTGCGCCATTTCTACCACGGATAAACAATTCTATGCGTCAAAACTACCCTCTGATTCATTGAGCCAACAGGCATCTTTATACTTAGAAAGTACGGTTTCATCGACTACCTCACCCTCTAGCGTGCGGTTGTTTTTGTAGGCCTTTATGTCTGTCCCCCAAGTTGCCAATGGCCAGCGTTGGCTTATGCTTCTACTGGATGCCGACGCGGCCTTGCATCCGTTTATCCAGGCTGCTTTACGACGGGCACCCTACGCAGCGCTGCGCCAACTGGAATGCCATGCCACCACCTCTGTTCAAGAAGCCCAACAGCTTCTGTCCCAGTATCGCTATCAGCTTGCGCTTATTTCCTTGGAATCGGTAGGACACCCTACTTTGCCCCTTCTGGAGAATGCAGTGCTGACGCGTCAGTTAGTACGCGAGGCAACCTCAGACCCTCCTCTTATTGTTGCCATGACCTCCGTAGGAAGCCAGGCCGAGCGCGCACAAATTCTGGAACTAGGCTTTTCGGGCTACCTGTGTAAACCGTTTACGCTGGGGACGCTTTTTGAATCGTTGGCTGCTGCACTTGACCTGGCCTAACCGCAAGAGGTCCTACAAGGCAATGATTCCAGGCACACGGGCGGCTGCTTTGTAGATAGCGATAATCTCGTCGCTCGACTGGACCTCCATGCGCGCGGTCAGGCTCACGTAGTTTCCTTTACGCGACTCTCGGATGGTAACCGGGTAGTGGCCGAACACGGCACGTAAGGCTTCGCGCTCCGTTGAAGGGGCAATGAACTTGAAAAGATATTCCGCGGGCCAGTCGTTTTGATCATCCAGCAATGCTTGAAATCGATCCCACCAGGCGTTTTGAGATAAACTTCCCATTTTGCTATGCACGTCAAGTCCTTTAAAACTGCTCTCTGCATTGCATAGCAAAGAGTACGCCGTTTTGGAGGGTTTCGTTCACACGGCTGTTTCGATATGCAGGAGGGTTTTCAATCGGCGCAGGCCTTCCAAGCAGGCCCGGGCGTTGTGGTAAGGGCATTTCCAAAAATCCACCTTGTCGTCGGCATAAGGCGTGCCGTCGGCGCGCACGCGGGCAAACCATTCGCCGCCTTGGCGATCGCATTGGACTTGGCGGATGTAGCGCCAGAGGCGCACAGCAGCCTCAAAAAAAGTGGGGTCGCAGCTTTCCTGAAAGGCATTTAAAAAGCCTACGAAGGCTTCTGCTTGCGGCCACCAGTGGCGGTCGGTATTGAGCTCTCCTGCTTCATTGATTTCGTAATAGAGGCTGCCGTCAGCTGCTACACCTTCGGCCAGCGTCGCTCGGGCCAGATGTAGCGCAACGTTCCGCACCCGTGCACGCAATGCGGCATCGCCCAGCACGTCGGCTGCCTCCAGCAGTAGCCAGCTGGCTTCGATGTCGTGTCCAAAGGAAATGGCGCGTGAGCGAGGCTGCCAGCGTTCGTCAAAAAACAGTCCCAGGTGGCCTGTAGCAGGATGATACATGGACTGTAGAAAACGTTCCACTAAGGCCCGAAGCTGCTGGGCTAGGTGGGCGTCTGGCCACACGCGGTAGAGGTTGGTATAGGCTTCAAGTACATGCAAATGGGTATTCATGCTGCGAGGCTCAGGAGCGTCTTTATCGCTTAGGCGCACATCGCTCAGCGGTTGCCAACTTTGGTCACAGGCCTCGATATAGCTCCCAGGGGTGCCATCAGCACAATACCTCTCCAAAAGTTGGTAGAGCGTTTGTGCCAGCAGGCAGGCTTCCGCCTCGCCACTTGCTCGGCACCATTCACTCAGGCCGTAAATCGCAAATGCCTGTGCGTAGACGTGCTTGCGCGTATCTAAAGGCTGCCCATTGGCAGCAACGAGCCAGTAGACGCCTCCCTGTACAGGATCCATAAAATATTCCCGGATATAGGCATAGGCTCGCTCAGCCAATGCCCGATAGCAGGGCTGGTGCAGTTGCCGGTAGGCTGCGGCAAAAGTCCACAAAATACGGGCGTTCAAGATCGCACCTCGCGGCGCTTCGGGATCGGGACTGCCGTCCGGTCCTACGCGCCCAACAAATCCCCCGTATTTTGGATCGGGCGTGCGCGCTGTCCAAAACGGCAGAATGTTGCCCGTAAGCTCCTGCTGCACTTCTTGGTAGAGCCATGCTACCTGAGCACGATCAATCGTAGGTGTTCGATTCACTTTTGGGACATCCACTGCAGGTTTCGGCGGATCAGGTTGAGACGTTGCTGGAGGCAGGCAGCTGAGCGCTCGCCATCGGGCGGAGTGTGCATGACATAATCCAGCAGCCGGTCGAGCGTCGAGGTCGCCACATGGCAGCGGGTGTCTGATGAAGCGTAGTAGATCAGCACACGCCCGTCGTCGTCCAGAATCCAACCATTACAAAACAGCACGTTCGACACGTCGCCAACGCGCTCTTCGCCTTCAGGCGCCATGAAATATCCTCCAGGAGCATAAATGACGCGCCAGGGTTCGTCTAAAGCGGTCATAAATAGATACAAAACGTAGCGTAGGCCAGCCGCCGTATGCCGAACGCCATGTGCCAGGTGCAGCCAGCCGTAAGGGGTTTTGATCGGGGGTGGACCTAGACCATTTTTGGCTTCCTTAATGGTGTGGTAACGGCGTGGATCAATAATGCGCTCTTCGTGGATGACCGGATGCGTGATGTCCTCACAAAGTCCCCAGCCGATACCTCCTCCCGAGCCTGCCTCGATAAAATCATCTTGCGGCCGTGTATAGAAAGCATACTTGCCTTGGACAAATTCCGGATGAAGCACGCAGTTGCGCTGCTGCGGCGAGGGGGTCTTTAAATCAGGTAACCGTTCCCAAGTTTTTAAGTCTTTGGTTCGGGCAATGCCGCATTGTGCTACGGCCGCTGTGGTATTTGTTGGAGGCGCCGAGGGGTCTTTGCGTTCCGTGCAAAAAACCCCATAGATCCAGCCGTCTTCATGCGCTGTCAGCCGCATGTCGTAGACGTTCACGTCAGGATTTTCCGTTTCGGGAAGCGCGATCGGCTCATCCCAGAAGCGAAAGTTGTCGATGCCATTAGGGCTTTCGGCCACAGCGAAGAAGGACTTGCGGTCTACACCTTCCACCCGAGCCACCAGCAGGTAGCGACTGCCCAATTTGATCGCTCCTGGATTGAACACTGCGTTAATTCCCATACGCTCCATCAAGTATGGGTTTGTCTCCGGATTGAAGTCATAGCGCCAGAAAAGTGGCGTATGGGCAGCCGTAAGCACGGGGTAGCGGTAACGGGTTACAATCCCGTTGTCTTCGGGTAAAGGCTCGTTGGGCCGTGTAATTAGCGCTTCGTAAGCCGCCTGTAACCGTCGCAGGCGCAGTTCAAAGTGGGTTGTCAGCCGTACCGGTTGGACTTCCATTTTGCTGTGTTGATGGTGTTTTTTTACGAAGCAATGCGCTCGGAAGTAGCCACCTGGGGGTAATAAGCAAGGTCGCGCGGCCAGTCTTCCATGCGATCGTACCAGTTGTACTTTAAAAAGAGGGAGCAGGCGACGATCAGACCGGCGCAGACGAGCAACTCGGTGGTGCGTTCGAGCACCAGGTAGATGCCTGCTGCCGTCAGCGCTGTTTGCCAGACAATACCTACGGCGACGTTGAGCAGGTCGCGCCGGAAGTTGCGGTTAGCTTCCAATGCAGGGAATTCTGCCGCTAGCTTATCATGAATCGGCTTCCAAAAGCCCCAGGGGCGCACCCTAAGGTAAAAGTTCTTGAGCACCTCCTCGTCGTCGGGCTCGGTAAACAGGCTTCCGGCAATGCAACCAATGAGCGAAGTCCCCAGGATGATTGGGAACGTGTAGATCGTAGCCACAGAGGGCATCAGCGCAGGCACAATCAGTGCAGCTATCATACCGGCCACCATGCCCCAAAAGTAGCCGTAGCTATTAAAGCGCCACCAGTGCCATTTGAGCAGATTCGAGGCTGTATAGCCTCCGTAGAGCGCAGCTACAATCCATTGGATGATGTCGTTGAGCGAGTAGACAAACAAGCCTACGGCGGTACCGATGACCACCACAACGAACGACGTGAGGTAGCTCATCCATACGTAGGTCTTCTCGCTAGCATTGGGGTTGATGTAGCGCTTATAGATGTCGTTGACAATGTAGGCTGGAGCAGCATTCACGGTAGCTGCGTACGTGGACATAAATGCAGCAATCAGTGCTGCAATGAGCAGTCCTGCCAAACCCGCCGGTACAAACTCCCGCAGGGCAAACGGCAGCACAAGCTCAAAGTCAACCGCTGACCCCATGGCGTTGAGTTCGTCAGAGAAAAACACCAGAGCCAGGACGGTCAGACCCGTTACGAGCATGTAGCGCGGAACCAGCAGCACAACGTTAACCAGGCCGCTCATTTTAGCCGCTTCGCGGGGCGTACGGGCCGAAAGCACCCGCTGCATGTCGTAGTTTGGGGCCGGTCCCGCCATAGCCTGAAGGGCCCCTTTGAAGAGCATCATCATGAAAAAGGCCGAGAACAGCTCCCATCCGTCAGCAGCGATCTTCTCTTGTGCTGCTGGCATCAGGCGCGACCAGTCCAGATCCAGGTGCCAGCCAAAAAATGGGCTAAACCAACCTTCCGGTACCACAGCAGCCACCATTTCTGGAGAAATGCGTTGCATGGCGATGATCCCCAAAACAACACAGCCAAGGGTCATGATAAAAAACTGCAGCACCTCGGTAGCCACCACGCTAAACATCCCTCCTTTAACGACATAAATCGTGGTCAGGGCCGTGATGAGTAGTCCATAGAGATGGATGTTGGTTACTGGATCTTCAGAGAGTTTCCAAGGCAAAAACGTGGCAGCAAACTTCCCAATCCCGATAAAGCCATAGGCCAAAAAGCCTATGACGTTGAAAATGGCAAACAACACAACGATGAGGTGGGCCAGCTGTGCTCCGCGCCCGGTTCCAAAGCGAAATGTGATCCATTCTGCACCGGTCATCACCCCTGAGCGCCGCAGCCAAATCGAAAGGTAAACCATTAGAAAGATTTGATTAAAGACGGGCCAGAGCCAGGGAATCCAAATACTTTTGAGGCCATAGACGAACAGCAGATACACCATCCACATGGTCCCACTGATGTCGAACATGCCGGAAGCGTTCGACAGGCTAAGCATGTACCAAGGGATGCGGTTGCCTCCTAAGAAGTAGTTGCGGATGCTGGCTGCAGCATGTTTAGAAATCCAGATGCCCACACCGATCGTAACCAGGCCATAGGCCAAGATAATGAGCAGATCGAGCGTCGAAAGGTGAAGTGTCATGGGTGTGTTCCCTACCCCAAGGCTCCTGAGCAGCTATTTTCAGGTCTTGTAGTTTTACAAAGGATCCGGGAGCAAGGCGGTTGTGCCCTGCTCCCGGATTAGGACAGAAGGTTTTTTTTTCGCAGTTACTTCATCAGCGTCATCGTGCGCACCAATGCGCCTTCGGGCGTCTCCAGTCGGTAGAAGTACAGCCCACTGGCTAGGCCGGTAGGTTCAAACCGTACGGCATGGGCACCCGCAGGTACTTCGCGATCAACCAAACGGGCAACTTCGCGGCCTAGCAAGTCATAGACAACCAAGCGCACCTTGCCTGGTTGCGGCAAAGTATAGCGAATCGTTGTGGCCCGCTGGAAGGGGTTAGGATAGTTCTGCTCCAACGCATAGCCTTCTGGTAGCGTGTTGCGTTCGGTGGCGACCACGCCATAGTAGTAGAGCACAATGACGTAGTCTACAATCAGTCCACCGCTAGCGCTGGCGATGCCGATGGTGTGTGTACCCGAACCCAGTTCGACCGTTTTGGCGCCGCTTTGGATGCTAAAGCGCGGTGATTGCGCCTCAGAAGCCGACGTACCTGTGGCTGGTGGGAATGACAGCGTGGCCACCTCCTGTCCATCGACGATCAACGTGCCTGAAGCCCCTGTTTCTGCCTGGTAAAAGATCCGGGCCAGACCGCTCCGCACGCCCTCTGGCACTTCGATGGTCCAGGTCACGCTGCCGCCAGCCTGCAGCAGCGCTGCCTGAAAGCCTGAGGGGCAGAAGGCTTCAGCATCTTCACACTGCAGCCGGGCCGCAACCAGCTCAACGGCGTCGGCTGGGGTGAGCATCGCCACGGTTTCACCCGTTGCTGCCAGCTTAATCTCAACCGAGGAGAACCACTGCCAGCCCCACGAAGGCGCGATCTCCAAGGTATGCTCGCCGGCTGTTAGCTCCAACGAACCGGCCACCAGATCACTTTGCCGGATTTCTACCCATGCCCACGTATTGGGCTGGAGCTTGAACTTGCATTCCGCATTGCTGCTGGCCGTGGAGCAGAAGAAAAATTCTCCATAGGTATTCGAGTTGCGCAGGCCAACACCGTCAATCCGGATGTGTTGGCCACGCTCCGTTTCGTTCCCTAGGTTGGTCTGCACGCGCAAGATGTATTGGCCATCCTGAGGCGCATTAAACACCCAGCGGACGCGGCCGCTGCCCTCGAAGAAAAAGCTGGTAAAGCCTTGAGGCCGGTAGATTTCGCCGTTTTCAATGACACCTTTCTCGCCTTCAACCACTTGCTGGCCTACCGGCTGCTCAGGTGCACCACCAGCAATGTCTTCAATGGCCTGGATATAGGCATTACGATTCGCCAAGTAATTCTGCTTGGCCTCAGGGAACCAGTTCAAGTCGCCCAGCGGCAGACCGTCGGTGCCAGCCGTCTGCAACTGGCTATGGGTGTAGGAGAAGTCCTCAGGTACAGGCCAGATGTTGAACGTGGGGTCTGGGTCGCGACCGGGGTCCCACACCACCAGTGCCCAAGGCGTGGGTTGGTTATTAATCCACTGACTGATAAACGTCCGCATTTGTTGATACACCGAGGCCACCGTAGGCGCATTGGCTAGCTGAACAGGCAAATTGGTGTTGTTTTGCATCACCATGCCGTCACGAAGCGCAAACCAGCGCGCCGTTGTGTCGCTCACCAATGGCTGCGAGCGCACGCCAAGCTCCTGATGAATTTGCGCCACGGCAGGATCTAGCCACCAGTTGTTGTTGGCCAGCACAATACGCCGGTCTGATTCCAACCCGTAGCGTGCCGGCAGCGGCTGAATGCCAAAAATGCCGATATGCTCACAGCACTGGGTGAAATAACCCGGATCGTTACCAGCGCCTACCCAGCTGTTATAGCGGTCCGTGTACTGTTGTTGGCTTTCACCTTGCCAGAAGGGGTTAATCATCAGGTTGTTGGTCACATAGGCCCGCTTCCAGAGACCGCCTGCGTTGAAGTTCCGGCCAAAGTTCACCAGCGTGTTATGGTTAAACAGGAAGTACTCTACCGGTGCAGCCTCAGACTGGAAGGGGAAAGAAGTCAAATTGAAGAAAGAATTGTTTTCAAAAATAACTGTGTCGGCCCCTGCCTCTAGACGGATAGCACGCCCTTCCCAGATTTGCGAGGGCCCTACCAAGTTTCTGAACAGGCAGTTGGTAATGATAATGTCATTTCCTTCGGCCTTGAAGCCCAAGTGATGCCAGTCGTTGCGGTCGAAGATGACGTAGTCAAAGATAAAGCGGGAATTTTTGGAGTTGATCGTAATGGGTTCGTAGTTGGCCGTTACGCCTGTGTTGTCCTGGCCCATGAGCCACAGGTGACGTAGTTCAAGTCCGCCATTCCCGTCCCCACTGCTTTCAATCATACGCGGGTCTACAGTGCCGTCATCCCGACGAAAGCGTTGGATGATTGCGGGACCGCAGTCCTCATTGCCTGATTGACCGCAAATATTTTCGCCTGCGGCTGCGCCTTCTTCAGCCGTCTGCCCGATAAGGCGCAGGTTAAAGCCGCTGTTGGACAGGTGCTCGGTGATGTAGTAAAAGCCACCACGTTTAAGCTTATAGACGCGGCCTGCGGGGCGGTTGGCATCGTTGGCAACCGTTAGCGTAAGTGCGTTCATGATGGGCTCGCCGGTCTCGCTGGCCCATTCCACGACGCATTCGTTCTGATTGGGGGGACAAACCGTGTAGCTTTGCGCCGTGGCCGGACGTGCTCCGACCCAAAGCGCCAGCAAAACCACGGCCCCCAAGTAGTAGAGACCTCGCATAGTACCCTCGTGGTTTGGTTGGTAAGTTTAGCCCGTTACTTCAAAATCGATAGCGAAAGCCCACATCAACGGTGTAGCCGTAGAGTTCTCGGTAAGAGAGATACTGCCGGCTAAAGTGATAGTCTGGGTTTAGGGTATCTTGGCCAGTGTAGCGTTCGTCTGGACGGTTATTGACGTTGTTCAGGTTGGCGTAGAGTTCAAGGTTGGCACGGATTTTTTGCCGAATCGAAAGGTCGAAGCGGGAATAAGGCCCTACAAAAACGTCGTTCAGGCGCTCGCGGGGGTTGACGTAGTCGGCAATATCACTTTGATAGAGGTAGGAAAGACGCGCTGAAAACCCTTTATAATCGTATCCTAAGGTGACGTTGAGCACGTGTGCTGCTTGCCCTGGCATGCGGCCCGTGCGCGTGGTGTCGATCAGCGAATAGATGTAGCGCGGCGGGCGAGAACCTGGGACATACTCGCGCAACTTACGATAGTAATGGTAGGTTGTCTCTGAAAAACCTCGGGTATAGTTAAAGCTTAGCACCAGCCCTTTAAGCGCCCCAGGTAGGTAGGAAAAGTTCGTTTGCCACTCCAGTTCATAACCCCAGTACTTGGCGGGCTCTTCGTTGTTGATGGTCGTTTGCAGTTGGGGACTAGCGCCAATGAGCCATGCCAGCGGCACGTTGGTACCTTCAGGGACGCCAATGACCGTGGTGTCGCCATTGACATTCCGGAAGAGCTGTGCGGGATATTCGACCTCAATGAGCAGGTCATCTATCCGCTTATAAAAGACTGAAATTCCAAACAAGCCAAAGCGTGATGTGGCAAATTGCAACGAGGCATCGTAGTTCGTAGCGTGGGAAGGCCGCAGTTTAGCGTTTGCAGCCCAGATGAACGAGCGCCAGGTATTAATCGACGTGATAGGCGCATATTGGTAGTAGCTGGGTCTAGAGATAGTCTCCGTGCGGGCTAGCCGCACAGCCATCCAGCTGACCGGACGCACGTCTAGGTGAATCATGGGCAGCCAGAAGATGTTTTCACGCTCCACCCGCAGAGGCTCTAGATCGGCTGGAGGAGCATAGTTGTAGCCCGAAGTGACTTCGCGGAAACGCTGGCCGTTGTAGCGTGAAAAGTCCCGTTCGTAGCGAATGCCTGGAATAAGGGTGATGTAGCGCCCCAGTTTTAACTCGGCCATCACATAAGCTGCTTGGTAGCGCTCGATGCCATCGTAATCGCGCCCCAGCGACTCAATCGTGTTGTTCTGATACTCAGCCTGGCAAGGCGAGGCCTGCAGCGCTCGCGTAAGCTCCTTCAGCAGGTGCTCGTCAGCTACGGGCCCTAGGCCGTAGCGTCCTTCTAAAAACTGCCCCTGACGCCCATAACTACGCTGAATGACAGCTATAGGAAGGCCCGGCACGCCATAGACCGAATCGGCAAGGGCATAGCGCTCCTCCCACGTTGGCCCTAACGTCTGCAGCAAACACCGTTCGACATTGTCGCTAGGATAGCGCAATCCCTGACGGCCGTTTCGCTCGCGGTCAAAGGCACGCTCCAGCCAGCGCAGCTTACCTCCTACTTTGACATACCCCGATACCCACCCCCAATGGAATGGCTTCTGCAGGTTTGCCTGAAGGCCCCATTGGTCTTCGTCCAAACGCTCTTGATCTACCCAAATCGAAGTGAGCTGCATCGTAGAGTCATGCCGCACCAAATGCCAAACGCTGTCTGGCGATAGGCCAAATAGCTCTGCCCGCCCTACACCGAGCGCTGTGCCATCCCGCCAGAACTCCCAAACGTAGTTTTCTGGTGCCCTACGGCGCGAGCGGGTATAAAAAGCTTGGGCATCGTAGCGGAATGCCCCTAAGTTTTGTTCGATACCTAGTCCACTGGTCAAGATGGACGTGCGCGTGTTGTAGTCTTCTACGCTGCCCTGCAGGTTGTCTACCGAAGGGCCATAACGCCGAATAAAAGCATCATCTTTCAGCGCATTGTAGAACAGGTTGCCTAAAAGCCGGCCACCCGCAATGGTATAGTCCAACAGGACACTGCCACCAGTCCGTCCTCGGAAGACCGTTTCTTCGCGCAGATTAAAGCTGTCGAATCGGGGTTCACGCTCGTTGGTTTGGGGATTGATGTCGTCGGCGGTCCAGTTGATGCCCAGCTTATCGGCGCTGCGATTGTAGTGGTCAGCGTTAAACGTAGCAATCACTCCTAGGCGGTCGCCAAAAAAGCGATTGCTGGCTGTGCCCACAAACTTGTAATTGCCCCAATAATTTTGAAGCCCCGCATACCCTCCAGTTGCCAATAGATCAACCATCCAGCCCGAAGGAGCGCTGCGCAACCGCAAGTCGATATTTCCCCCCACCGCATCGGCATCCATGTCGGGCGTAATCGCCTTGCGTACTTCAATGCCGTCGAGGATGTTGGAAGAAATTAGCGAAAGGTCCACCACCCGGTTGCTGGGGTCGGTGTCGGGCAAACGCACGCCGTTGACCGTGACCGTGTTATACTTGGGCAAAAGACCCCGAATGGCCACGTTGGTCGCTTCACCCCCGGAACGCAAAATCACAATGCCTGGAAGGCGACCGATCGACTCGGCAGCATTGTTGTCGGGCAACTCTAGGATGCGGTCACGCGAAACTACATTTTTGACCACAGACGAAGAGAACTGCTCATTAATGGCCGCAAGCTGACCCGCAACCTGCGCCGTAATCACCACCTCCTGCCCCATGATGCCTACCCACACCAACTGCACATTCACTTCAACGGTACGCGCGCCTTCAGCCACCGTTACGGGCACCTCGGCCCGCTCATAGCCCACATACGAAATCACCAAGGTGTACTGACCTGGAGCTACACTGGGAATGAGAAAATTCCCATCCACATCCGTAGCTGCCCCACGCAGCGTGCCTTGGATCACCACATTTGCTCCGGGAAGCGGCTCTCCTGTATCCCGGTCAGTCACCTTTCCCCGCAGCGTTGCCTGCGCATATGCCTCCGTTGCCACAAGCCCGCCTAGACCAAGCAGCAATACCCACCATCCAAACCGAAAGCGATTCCAAAAGATTTTTTTCATAGCATGCCTTCCCGCTTGACCATAGCCTGGCCCTTCGGATGCCAGACCATAAAATATTTTAATCAATTTGTTTTACTAATGTCGATATATACGTAAAATGCCAGATTCCTGCAAGGCATTTCCACTGGTAGGGCTTCCATATTCACAAAATCACAACATTTTTGGCGATCCAAAGCAAGAAATGCAAACCTATATTTTGTTTTTACTTAAGTTTATTTTCGAATCTTTATCGCCCTACCCAGAGTATGGAAAGCGTTGGCTTCCGCGAATAAACCAAACCGCCCTATGCTGCTCGGCACCAACCTAAAACATGCAAAAGCCTACAATTTTCGGATTGTTCTAGAAACCATTCGTCGCTTTGGCCCCATCTCACGGGCCGAGGTTGCCCGTCGTACTGAACTGACCGCGCAGACCATCTCGAACATCACCCGTGAATTGCTAGACTTGGGCTTGATCTATGAAGCCGAGCGACAGCGCGATGGCCGAGGAGCCCCGTCCATTCTACTTACCATCAATCCGGATGGGGCTTATTCGATTGGCTTAGACCTCGACCGAGACCATTTGACTGCTTTACTGGTAGACTTTGCTGGGCAGGTCCGTCAGCGCATTCACCATACGCTCGACGAGGTGCTACCCCCTGAAAAAGCCATGGACTTGCTTGCACACACGGTCTACGAATTGCTTCAGGCAGCCCAGCTTCCCCCAGAGAAAATCTGGGGCATCGGCGTAGGCATTCCGGGACCCTTAGATGTCTCCCCAGATGGACACGTTACAAACGTTGCCAACCCTAAAGCCTTTCCAGGTTGGCATCGCGTACCCGTCGTAGCCATCCTGGAAAAACGGCTGCAACTACCGGTCTTTTTGGAAAACAACGCCACTGCTGCCGCTATCGGTGAACGCTGGTACGGCGCTGGCCAGCACATCGCCACGTTTTTTTATGTCTTTTTCAGCGAAGGCCTTGGCGGTGGCCTGATCATCAACGGCCAACCCTACGACGGCCATACCGGCAATGCAGGCGAACTGGGCTACTGTTACCTACCCCCAGCCTACACCTCTGCGGAAGACCTGGCCATTTTTCAAAAACCGCACTTAGGTATTCTGTTCAACGTACCCCGCCTCTACCGGCGCCTGCGCGAGGCCGGCTACATGGCGCGTTCCCTGGAAGACCTCGACCAACTCTTTCGCGATCAAAATCCCGTCTTGCTCGAATGGCTACAGCTCGGTCTGGAACACCTGGCACCGGTGATCCTGGCTATTGAATACCTGATCGACCCCGAGGCCATCTTTTTTGGCGGCCGCTTACCCCAATCGCTAATTACTTACAGCATTGAATGGCTCGAAAAACGCCTAGCCGAAATGCGTATCGAAGAAAAACCCCCCGCACGCCTCCTCCCTAGCACCGCCGGCATTGACGCTGCTGCCTTAGGACTGGCTACGCTACCCATGTATGTCCACCTGGCACCAGCACCCCACGTACTCCTTAAAACCAACGGCGAACCCAATACCACGCGCCGCACTACAGGCACCGTCTACTAAGCCCAACACAACGTGAAGCTTGCATAAAGATTTTTATGCCTGAAACCTTGTAGCTTACTACAAGGCGTTTTATATGCTACCACAACCTAACAGGGAACACCATGCTCCTGACGCGCAGCGCGTTGGCCGAAGCGGCCGGCGTCCATGCTGAAACGATTCGCTACTATGAGCAGCGGGGGCTATTGCCTCCACCGCAGCGCAACGCCTCAGGCTATCGAACTTACAACACCACCGACATAGCCCGCTTGCGCTTTATTAAACGGGCACAGGAGCTGGGTTTTTCGCTTCGCGAAATCGAAGAGCTTTTGGCGCTCGAAGTAATGCCAGGTGCCCATAGCGGCTTGGTACGTGAGCGCGCGTTGGCCAAAATCGCTGAAATCGAAGCAAAAATTCGCGACCTAGCGCGCATGCGCGATACGCTCTGCCGCCTGGTAGCCAGCTGCGATGGCCAGGCGCCGATCGAGCACTGTCCTATTTTGCACGCTCTGCACGACGATCATGGAGCGCCCGACCACATTGGAAACCACCACTCCTGAAACGGAGCTTGCGCTCCGTCTGCCTGTGGAGGGCATGGAGTGTGCCGCCTGTGCGGTGCGCATTGAACGGCACCTGCGGCGCCTGCCGGGCGTGCGCGAAGCCAGTGTGAACTACGCTACAGGCGAAGCCGCCGTGCAGATCGACCCCCAGGCCGTGCACCTGGAACAGCTTATCACAGCCGTAGAAGCTGCAGGCTACGGCGTCCGTACCGAAACGCTCACGTGTAAGCTTACGCGCAGGCCTTCAGCCGACGAACTGGCAGCGCTCTTTGGCCGCATCAATGGCGTACTCACCTGGGAAGTGGTAACCGAAGACAGTGCGCCTGCCGTTCGGCTGCGCTACGTGCCCGTGATCGCTGACCCGACCCTGCTGCAACAGCAGCTTATGGCGGCCGGCCTGCTTGCCGCGCCTGAACACCTAACCAGTTCAAGCAACCGTGAGGCACTCCGACGCGAGCGAGAGCGGCTGTACCGAGACGTACGCCGACGCTTTTGGACAGCTGCGCTCCTGAGTCTTCCTGTCGTTGTGCTTGCCATGGGGCACGACACACTGGAGTTCCCGGGCTCTCTGTGGGTCCAGCTTTTACTCACAACACCCGTTGTTTTCTGGGCTGGCCGTCCATTCTTTACCGGTGCTTGGCGGGCTTTTCGCCACCACGCGGCAGATATGAACACACTGGTGGCCCTAGGTGTGGGTGCTGCCTATTTGTACAGTACAGTAGCCACCGTTTTTCCAGGCTTTTTTGAAGCTGCTGGCCGCGCACCAGACGTTTACTTCGAGGCCGCAGCGGTTATTGTGACGCTTATTCTACTTGGGCGCACGCTGGAAGCCCGGGCGCGCGCTCAAACCAGTGCAGCCATTGAGAAACTGCTTGACCTGCAGCCGCCCCGCGCACGCCTTGAGCGAAACGGCCGCATAGAAGAGGTTCCTATCGAAGCCGTACGCGTGGGCGATCGCGTCGTGGTACGCCCAGGGGAAAAAATTCCGGTAGACGGCATCGTCGAAGAAGGCATCGCCGCCGTCGACGAAAGCATGATCACGGGGGAATCGGTTCCGGTCGATAAAAAACCTGGGGATTTTGTTATTGGGGGCACGGTAAGCCAAAGTGGCGCGCTAGTGGTACGGGTAACCCGCATCGGACGCGACACGGTGCTCCAACAGATTGTCCGGCTTGTTGAAGAAGCTCAGGCCCGCAAGGCTCCGATTCAGCGCTTAGCCGACCGTGTAGCCGGGATCTTTGTCCCAGTGGTACTTTTGGTCGCCATCGCCACGTTTGTGCTCTGGTTCGACTTCGGGCCTGAGCCGCGCCTAACGCACGCGCTGCTCACGTTTGTTTCGGTACTCATCATCGCCTGCCCCTGTGCGCTGGGCTTAGCCACGCCTACAGCCATCTTGGTCGCCACTGGTCGCGCAGCTCAGCTTGGTGTGCTTGTAAAAGGCGGTGATGCCTTAGAGCGGCTGCGCCAAGTCGACCTGGTAGTCTTCGACAAAACTGGCACGCTCACTGAAGGCCGACCGCGCCTGGAGCGCGTTGTGCCGCTTAACGGCCACGATCCGGATCGGCTCCTCATATTGGCCGCGGCTGCCGAGCAGCGCTCAGAGCATCCGCTAGCTCGCGCTATTGTGCAAGCAGCCGAAACGCGCGGCTTCACGCTTCCACCGGTTGCCGACTTTCGGGCTACCGCTGGCTTAGGCGTTGAAGCCCGCGTTGATGGCCAGCGGGTCGAAATCGGTCGCCCAGCTTTTTTGGCCGAACGCGGCCAGCCGGTACCCCAAGAGGTTGCAGCTGCCCTAGCCGCCGAAGGCTACACCGTAGTAGCCATGGCGCTCGAAGGAAGGCCTGCAGGCTTGCTGGCCTTATCGGATACGCTGCGCCCTTCGGCCGAGCCGGCTATTCGCCTCCTGCATCGCATGGGGTTGCGCGTGGCCATGCTTACCGGCGACAGCGAAACGGCTGCCGCAGCGATAGCCCGGCAATTGGGCATCGATGAAGTGCACGCCAACGTGTTGCCACAAGACAAAGCCGCCGCCATTGCAGCCTTTCAAGCAGCAGGACATGTGGTAGCCATGGTAGGCGACGGCATCAACGATGCACCCGCCTTGGCCCAGGCCGACGTTGGGATTGCTATGGGCTCAGGCACGGATGTGGCTATCGAAGCAGGCGACGTAGCCCTCATGCGCCCAGACTTGAAGGTGGTGGTTGATGTTTTTCGGCTCTCAGCCCGAACGCTTCGCACCATCAAGCAAAACCTGTTTTTTGCGTTCATCTACAACGTGCTGGGAATTCCCATTGCTGCAGGTGTGCTTTACCCCTTCACCGGCCTACTGCTCAGTCCGGTGATCGCTTCGGCAGCCATGGCGCTTTCAAGCGTCTCGGTCGTCACCAACAGTTTGCGCCTGCGGCGCTTTCAAGTGGAACAATTACCTTAAGCCATGGACACCACAGCTTGGATTGTAACGCTTTTAGGCCTGTTGGCCATGGTTTGGGTCGTGTGGTACTTTTGGCTCTATGAACTTTCTGCTAAACCAACCGTAAAGAAACATGAAAACGCAGGAGACGCTTCGCATTGAAGGCATGAGCTGCCAGCACTGCGTGCAGGCGGTCGAACGTGCCTTAAAGCAGCTTCCTGAGGTTGAGGTGCATGTAGTCGAAATTGGCCGCGCAGTGGTCGCCTATGATCCAGCCCAAATTGACCGGAAACGCATCAAGGCGGCCATTGAAGCGGAAGGCTATGGGGTTGTCGAATAACGGTGTACGGACATGCGTCTGCAGCAACAACCTAGGATCATACGCCTACTGGCCATCGGCTTTTTAAGCTGGATGGCTGTGGGCCAGGTAGGTTCGTTGCTGCAAGCCTGCCTGAGCTTTCCCGGACCTGCGGCACAGGCCACTCCAACTTCGGCCTGTGCAGAACACCCCATGCCAGAGCCCGAGGCCGCACCCTCGGCTTCGTGCGTAGCCTGGATGGCCTGCTGCCAGGTGCGTCCGGCCACGCCTCCTAGCTCAGCTCCCGAACTGCGACCCTTTGGCCTTAGCTTAGCGCTGGTAGGGTTTGGTTTGGAGTGGGGGCCTCTTGTTTTCTTCACTCCACCTCTTCTACAACGGACGGCTTTCCCAAGCCGAAGATCGGGTCGAGCACGTCGACACTTGGTGCTTTCGGTGCTCCTGATTTGATGGGCTGGTGTGCGGCGCCGTAGTGCGCCAAACCGGTTTAGGGCTTGTTTTGCCTTCTTTACCATCAAATCAGGAGATGTATATGGTTGCACGTTACCTGTGCCTTTGGTTACTCCTTGTGCCGTCGGCTACGGCTCAACTCAGGCCCGATACAATATCGCTACAGGCACTGATTCAGGAAGCGCTCGAGGCCAATCCGGCCCTGCAGGCTTCCCGCTTGGCTGCCCAAGCCCAACGTACCCGTTCGGTGCAAGCCCGAGCGTGGCCAGATCCTGCCCTGGAGATAGGCTATCGTCCACTAGCGCTAGGCGGTTTAGACGGGGCAGTGCCTGCGTCGTTCATGCTTATGCAAGAGGTGCCTTTCCCAGGAAAAAAGGCACTAGAAAGCGAAGCAGCTCGCTTGGAAGCTGAGGCTATGACTTATGAAGCCGCTTCGCAAGCACTCAAACTCGTCTACGCCTTACGCACCACGTATTACGAGCTCTATCGTTTGGCAGAAACGCGGCGCTTGATTGAGGCCTTTTGGGAGCGCCTTGCTGCTTTTGCTGAAGCAGCAACGGTGCGCTACGAAGTCGGCCAAGAGTCGCAAGCCGCTGTGTTGCGCCTGCAACTCGAGCGGCACAGCCTCACGCAACAACTGTTGGCGCTAAAGGAAGCCTGGCAAGCGCAGTTTGCTAACCTGCGCCAGCTTACTGGACGCATCGACTGGCCCGACACCGTAGCGCTGGAAGCGCCGGCACTGCCTACCGCCTTGCCTACGGCAGCCATCGAGGAAGCGTTGCGCCGCCATCCAGAAGCCTTGGCGCTGGCATTCCGCGAGCAGCAAGCCCGAACGGAGCTCCGGCGGGCCCGTCGAGAATACTGGCCCGACCTGGTCTTGGGTGTGGGCCTGATGGACATGATGAATACGCCAGTCACTCCCTTGCAAGACTTGGGTCCACGCCTGGGCATCCGCTTGGGCGTGGTGCTGCCGGTGCAGCGACCGCGTCGCGCTGCCTATATCGAGGAAACGCAGCTAAACGCACAACGCTGGGCAGCGCAGTATACTGACCTGCGCAATCAGCTCACAAGCCGTTTTGCAGCACTGCAAAGCCAGTTTGCTGCTGCCCAGGCAAGCCTGACGTTGCTGGAGCAGACGCTCCTGCCCGCAGGCCGCACTACCCGCGAATCCCTGCTCAGTGCCTACACGACAGGACAGGCTTCGTATCTCGAGTTACTCGATGCCGAACGTGCGCTTTTTGAGCTGGAGCTCCAGCGCTTAGAAACCTTCACCCGACTCCTGGTCATGGCCGCGGAGGCCGACATGGTGCTGGGCCTGCTGCCTCAACCCTAAATCAAAACGGAGGAAACTGCCATGCGCTTGCCCTTATGGATTATCGCAGGCGTGCTAGGCCTGCTGCTTATTGCCTATGCCACATATGCGCTCTTGCGCACTCCTGCTACTTCTACAACCCCAGATACCTCTACCACTGCCCAGGCCCCGTCGCCCCAAGGGCTGGCTGCTTTCGACCTTGATGGCGACGGCATCGTCTATCAAGACCCCATGCATCCCTGGATTGTCCAAGATGCCCCAGGGAAAGCCCCCGACTGTGGCATGGACCTCGTGCCTGTCTCTGTTCACGAAGCCCTCAATCAGGAGGCAGAAGGCACTGTCCGCATTGATCCTGCGATGTTGCAGAATTTTGGCGTGCGGTTGACGACGGTTGAAGTAGCTCCCTTGGCTCCTACGGTTCGGACCACAGCACGCCTGGAGGTCAACGAGCAGCAGCTTGTGGCTGTATCGCCTAAAATCGAGGGCTGGGTGGAACGCCTCTACGTCGACTATGAAGGCGCCCGCGTCCGAAAAGGCGACCCATTGCTGGAGCTCTACAGTCCAGCACTGGTCTCTACCCAAGAGGAATATCTACTGGCGCTGCGCAATGTGCAGCAGCTGGCGGGTACACCGGCCCAAACCGATGCCCAACGCTTGCTTGAAGCAGCGCGTCGGCGGT
This sequence comes from Rhodothermus bifroesti, assembly GCF_017908595.1. Taxonomy (NCBI): domain Bacteria; kingdom Pseudomonadati; phylum Rhodothermota; class Rhodothermia; order Rhodothermales; family Rhodothermaceae; genus Rhodothermus; species Rhodothermus bifroesti. The sequence continues at coordinate 822,232 of NZ_JAGKTL010000001.1, read as the reverse complement.
TGCTGTTTTGGGACATCACTGCAGAGCAAATCCGCCAGCTTGAAACCTCTGGCCAAGCACGTAAAACGCTCACCCTTTACGCCCCTGCCTCAGGTACCGTACTACGCAAAGAGGTGGTTGAAGGCCAACAAGTGCAGCCGGGACAAACGCTCTTCGTACTGGCCGATCTCTCAACGCTCTGGCTGCAGGTGGACGTCTACGAACACGATCTGAGTTGGATCAAGCCAGGCATTACCGCCGAAATTACGCTGCCCTATGACCCCACCGTTCGGCTCCAAGGCCGGGTGGATTACATCTACGACACGCTTAATCCGGAGACACGCACGGCCCGTGCACGCATTGTCGTTCCCAATCCTGGCCTGCGCCTAAAACCGGGCATGTATGCCCTCGCAACCCTCCAGGGGCAGCCTACGCCGCCGCGTCCCCGCATTCCCACCGAGGCGCTCGTGCGTTATGGCGCAGAGGCCTGGGTGATTTTGGCGCTGGGAGAAGGGCGCTTTCGACCCGTGCGCGTGCAGCCTGGCTTAGAGGCTCAAGGCTATGTGCAAATCTTAGAAGGCTTGCAGGGTGGCGAACAAATTGTGGCACGCGCGCAATTTTTGATTGACTCCGAAGCACGGCTAAAGCAAGCCTTAGCTGCGTTCATGGGCGGCCATCAACATGGCGCGACCCCAGCTCCTGAGACGCAGCTCCAGCCTTCGCCTCGCGCGCCCGAACACCAAGAGCACGGCACGAGCCCAGCACCTAAAACACAACCCCAACCTTTGCCGCGCATGCCTGAACACCAGGGGCACAGCGCCAATCAGGATACAACGGTTGTTTCCTTACGGATTGATGCCAACGGCTTTGTGCCTTCACGCATCGAAGTTCCGTCTGGACGGCCGGTTCGCCTAACCGTTACGCGCACCACAGACCAGACCTGTGCCACGGCCATTCAGTTTCCCGAGCTGGGCATTGGTCCGGTAGATTTGCCCCTACACCAACCCGTAACGCTCACCTTCACACCAGCACGCGCGGGGGCCTACCTGTTCACCTGCGGGATGAACATGCTCAAAGGGACGTTGCTGGTACATGCTAACTAATCAACAGGCACGGCCATGATCGAACGCCTTATTACCTGGAGCGCCCACAATCGCTTGCTCATTTTAACGCTTACGCTCCTTATCAGCGCTTTGGGGCTGTGGGCTACACTGAACACGCCGATCGACGCTATCCCAGATCTATCGGATGCCCAAGTGATCATCCGTACGGAGTACCCGGGTCAAGCGCCCCAAATTGTCGAGGCGCAGATCACTTATCCCTTGGCTACCGCCATGCTGGCGGTACCCGGGGCCCGTACAGTCCGGGGCTATTCGATGTTTGGGACTTCGTTTGTTTATGTGATTTTCGAAGATGGCACCGACCTGTACTGGGCGCGAAGCCGTGTACTGGAATACTTAAATCAAGTAACCTTACCTGAAGGGGCTCAAGTCAGCTTGGGCCCGGATGCCACTGGCGTCGGTTGGGTTTTTCAGTACAGCCTAATTGATACCACGGGCCGGCATGACTTGGCTGACCTACGAGCCCTGCAGGATTTCTTTCTCAAATACGAACTCCAGTCCATTGAAGGCGTCTCAGAAGTAGCCACCGTAGGAGGCTTTCTCAAACAGTATCAGGTCGTTGTCGATCCACAAAAGCTACTGGCCTATGGCATCTCCATCGATCAGGTGCGCCAGGCCATTGCGCACGCTAACCAGGAAGTCGGTGCCCGACTTTTAGAATTAGGTGAGCGAGAATTCCTGGTGCGCATTCCAGGCTATCTGCAAGGGATCGACGATCTACGGCAAACCCCGCTTAAAGCGCAAAACGGCACTGTCATTACCCTAGGTGATGTGGCCCGTCTGCAAGTAGGTCCAGAGTTACGCCAGGGCATCTCCGAGCGTGATGGCGAAGGCGAGGTGGTAAGCGGCATTGTGGTTATGCGCTATGGAGAAAATGCATTGCGTGTTATCGAACGCGTAAAAGCCCGCTTGGCCGAGCTTCAGGCCAGCCTACCGGAAGGGGTGAAGGTGGTTGTAGACTACGACCGCTCACGGCTTATTCGCGAGGCCGTGCACACCGCTACCATCAAGCTCTGGCAAGAGCTGGCTGTCGTAGCGCTTATTGTACTGGTCTTTCTGCTGCATGTGCGCAGCGCTTTTGTGGCCTTAGTCGCGGTGCCTGTGGGGGTGCTGATCTCACTGCTGATTATGTATCTCCTCGACATTAACGCAAACATTATGAGCCTGGGTGGTATTGCCGTGGCTATCGGGGTCATGGTCGATGCCTCGGTGGTGATGGTAGAAAATGCGCACCGCCACCTGGAGCGATTGCGCGCGCAGCACAATCGCCCGCTGCGTCACAGCGAGCATATGCAGGCTGTGCTAGAGGCCGCCCGAGAAGCTGGCCCCAGCTTGTTTTTTTCACTGCTGGTGGTGACCCTGAGCTTCTTGCCCGTTTTTGCCTTGCAAAATATCGAAGGTCGCCTGTTCCGACCCTTGGCCCTAACCAAAACGTTTGCCATGGCAGCAGCCTCGCTGCTCGCAGTGACCCTGGTGCCTGCCCTGATGGTGGTTTTTGTGCGAGGGAAAATCCGCCCTGCAGCGCAAAATCCCCTAGCTCGCCTGCTGATGCAAATGTACCAACCGGTCATCCGCTACGCACTTCGCCATCCCTGGCAGGTTATCGTAGGTAGCCTGCTACTGCTTGGGCTAACACTACTGCCAGTTCAACGCTTGCTTTGGGGCCGGGTAGCGATTCCGTTTCCTCAGATTGGGTCGGAATTCATGCCTCCGCTCAACGAAGGTGACCTGCTTTACATGCCCACTACGCTCCCAGGCCTTTCGCCCCAAAAAGCCAAAGAACTGCTGCAGTTGAGCAACCGTATTATCAAAAGCTTTCCTGAGGTAGCTTCTGTAACAGGCAAAGCGGGCCGCGCCGAAACCGCCACCGATCCGGCACCCCTCTCGATGTTTGAGACCATTATTCAGCTTAAGGATCCTCGGGAATGGCGGCCAGGCATGACGCTTGACCGCTTGATCGAAGAAATGAACCGAGCACTGCAGATTCCTGGCGTTACGAACGCCTGGACCATGCCGATCAAGAACCGCACCGACATGCTGGCTACCGGCATGCGCACACCCCTGGGGATCAAGCTGATGGGGCCCGAGCTAGCTACGCTAGATCGATTAGGCACTACGCTGGAAAGCCTGCTGCGCAACATGCCCGGCACGCGATCGGTCTATGCCGAGCGTGCTACTGGCGGCAGTTATTTGGACATTGTAGTCAACCGCGCCGAAGCTGCTCGCTATGGGCTGACCATAGGTGAGGTGCTCGATGTTGCCCAAGCTGCTATTGGTGGGCTCCACGTAACCACCACCATTGAAGGGCTGGAACGCTATCCCGTGCTCGTGCGCTATCCCCAAGACCTGCGCGACAACTTACCGGCTTTACGCCAGGTGCTGGTGCCAACCCCTTCCGGGGCTCAGGTACCCTTGGGCCAGCTCGCGCACTTTGAGCTCACCGAAGGCCCATCGATGATCCGCAGCGAAAATGCCCGCCCAACCGTATGGGTGTATATCGACCTGGCCCCAGGCGTAGACATTGGCACCTACGTGCAACAGGCCCAACAGCTCCTGGCACGTGAACTTTCGCTCCCTCCAGGCTATGCTTTGGTTTGGAGCGGCCAATTTGAGTACATGGAGCGGGCCAATCGCCGCCTGCAAATCTTAGGGCCATTGACCCTTGGTTTAGTCTTTCTAATTTTGATGCTACACTTTCGTAACCTCCGGGAACCCCTGATGTTGCTTTCTACGCTGCCCTTGGCAGCCATTGGTGCGGTATGGCTGATGGTGGCGCTGGCCTTCGACATGAGCGTCGCGGTGGCGGTAGGATACATCGGTGTGGTAGGCTTGGCCGTGGAGACCGGCGTGGTGATGCTCACGTTTCTGGACGAAGCCGTACGTCGCTATCGTCAGGCAGGACAGCTTAGCACCATTGAACAACTTCGCGCAGCGATCGAAGAAGGCGCATTGCTGCGCTTGCGGCCTCTGCTGATGACCGTATCGACCACGCTCATTGGCCTGCTGCCCATCATGTTCGGCACTGAAACCGGCGCCGAAGTAATGAAGCGCATCGCAGCGCCAATGGTTGGTGGACTATTCACTGCGGCCGCTTTAACCTTGGTCGTACTACCAGCCTTGTATTTGCTCGTGGAGCGCTATCGGTGGCAGCGCAGGACTCAAGAGCCCTCTGAAATGCTGCTGGCTACTTCCACAGACAACTAACGATAGGCGTGTTTTTTGTAGGGCGTCTGTATGCTAATTTCCCCCAGCCTGATCTCAAACTGTTTCGGCCATTGGAAATGCACAGACGCCTTACGCTGTGGCTGGGCCTGTGCATGGCCGTGCACCTTGCGCAGGCCCAGTCGACGCCTCCTCGGGCCACCCTGCTAGAATGGAGCGCTGAAATGCGCCGCCTGGTCCTGGACCGCACACACGGCTACGGCGGCCGCTACTACGAAGGCGAGCTTTTCCGCACGTTCACGCGGGCCATGGATCACGAGTATGAGCTGGACCTGCTCACCTATCGGTTCAGCCTGTTTGAGGATCTCTTATGGACGCGAGCCAGTGGTGGCTACCGGGTCTACACCGGCAGCATTGACTACGGCGAATTTGTTACCGAAAGCCAGCTTCGTCATACAGTAACCCTAGGCCAACGCAGCACGTTTCGCGTTTTTGGCCTTCAGGAAGAAAACCTGCGTGCTCGCCGTTTTTTTGTCGAGGTAGGCTATTCCTATGGGTTGGCACCCCAACACCACCTAGGCCTGCAGCATACATTGGGCATGGACAAAGAAGACCTGGACCTGTCGCTTCATTACACGTGGCGCTCTCTAGCGCAAGGGGGAGTGCACGTTGAATTGGGTTTGCTCGACTGGACCAGCAACTTCGTTTATCACCTCATTGCAAATAGCAACCGTGGTTTTGACACGCGTCAACGCTACCTTGAACAGCCGTTTTTCGTTGCTCTAGAAGCCACTACGCCTTTGAGCTGGCCGCTACGTGCGGAGCTAACCGCTGGCACGCAGCGTCGCTCAAGGGCCCGCGTTGACGCAACCGTAGCCCGCATTCCTGGCTATGGCGGCTTTCTAACGGAACACCTGGCCACGTTCTACAACACGGAGGCCATTCGCTACATAGGTGCGCTGGTGGAATATCCGGGGCCGTTTTTCACCCTGGGCGCTACCTATCGTGGACGCTATGGCCGCCTGGTACGCACCCCGAGCGCCGACAGCACGGGCTGTTGGAACGCGGCCAGGGGCCTAGACCGCTGCCAGGTTCCCTATCCCTACGACTTCCGCACCCGCGAATACACCAGTGCCCTAGGCCTGCATGGGGCCTTGCAGTGGTGGCGACTGGAACTGCGCACCGAATGGATCCGCGCTATCAACAAAGACCAAATCGAAGGCGCTGCTTTGCCTGCAGCGTATCGCAATCCACACGACTTTCGCGAACGCCGTCTGACCGGTAAAGCACGCATCAGCTACCTTACGCCCACCGGATTTTGGAGCGCAGTAGAGCTCAACGTGGAAGACCGCAAGGTGCGCGGTCCACGACAGAGCGGCACCATTAACTTGCCTTTCCGGCGGAACTTCCCAGACCAAGTGGTCCCCTTTAACCGACGCATTACGCTGCTTTTGGGATATCGACGTCCTACGCTGGAACTCGTCGTAGGCGTGTCCTACGATCACGATGGGGATCTCTACAGCGGCTGGGGCATTCCTAGCCAATGGCGCGACAAGCCCGCCCGATTCGACGGGGGATTTTTTCGCTTGCAACTGACTTGGCCTGCTGCAAAGCCGAGCCTTTGATGCCACACGGATTTTACTGCATCACCCTCAGCCTACTTCTCTTAGCCGGCATAGCTTGCAATGTAGGCACGGCCACGATGCCAACCGAGATTCAAATTGAGGCTGGCATGGTGGGCTTTCGTCCCTCGACAATCGAGATTCCAGCTGGAAGGGCCGTCCGACTCGTCTTCACCCGCACAATCGACAGCGTCTGCCTAGAACAGGTGCAAATTCCGGATCTAGGGATTGGCCCAGTAACGCTTCCTTTAAACCAACCCGTAGTCATCGAGGTCACCGTACCCAAAGCTGGAGCGTTTCAGTTTACTTGTGGCATGGGGATGACGAAGGGCACCCTGGTGGTTAAGCGTTAAGCGAAGAAGCTAGGGGGCGCGTTTCATCTAACGTCGCCACAGCCACCAGGCCCGAAAGCACCGTAAGCGCAGCAACAGCGGCAATAGCCCAAGGAATGCTGAAGGCATCGGCAAGCATTCCAGCCAGCAAGGCCCCAAATACATAGCCACTATCGCGCCAAAGCCGATAGACACCGACTGCTGTCGAACGCCAAGCGGGGTGGGCTACGTCGCCAATCACGGCCAGCAGGGTTGGATACACCATGGCTGTTCCGATCCCTAGGCCCACCATAGCCATTGCCTGCCACACGAAGCTGCTAGAGAGCAGCATGGCCCCAATGCTTAGCCCTTGCAATAGCATCCCACCTGTGATGAGCGGCCGCCGACCAATGCGGTCGGAGAGGGCACCGGTTACAAGCTGGCCTAGTCCCCAAACAGCTGGATAGAGCGCCGCTAGCCATCCGATTTGGGTCAAGCTGTAGCCCAAGGCCATAAAAAACAACGGGAACAACCCCCAGGCCATCCCATCATTTAGGTTGTTTACCAATCCGGCTTGACACACGGCAAACAGTCGCCGGTCACGCCACGAAGTGCGTATCCATACTTCCTTGAATGAAGGTAAGGCCTCCCAGGCTGCAAAGCGCTCTTGCGCTTCTAAGGCAGCGTGGTGCTGCGTCTCGCGTACAAACAGCACCGAAAGCAGCAAACCGGCTAGGGTCAATCCCACACCTAGGTAAAACGGGTGGGGCCGCAGGGCATAAGCGGCCGCGACATAGCCGGTGGCCAACGCTGCTAGCGATACCGCCAGATAGCCGGCGGCTTCGTTGAGCCCCATGGCCAGTCCGCGCTGCCGCGGACCCACCAGGTCGATCTTCATGATCACCGTCATCGACCAAGCCAGACCTTGATTGAGTCCTAGGAGCACGTTTGCTGCTACGACCCAACCCCAAGAAGGCGCCCACATCAGGATCCAAGGAACAGGCAATCCTGCCAGCCAACCCACCATCAGCACACGTCTTCGACCAATTTGGTCGCCAAGTCGTCCGGCCAATAGGTTCGCTAGCGCCTTCACCAAGCCAAAACTGGCCACAAACGAGAGCGTTGCCGTCCGGGAAGCAATGCCAAATTCCTGCTCGGCTAATAGAGGCAAAATAGCCCGCTCCATCCCCACCATGGCACCCACGAAGGCATTCACTACCACCAGCAGGCTAAACTGCAGCCAGTTGGCCCGCAACCCTAAGCGAAGCGTTGCGGCATCGGTCGTTACACGATCTGCCATATTAAATGGGCCAATGTTGGCATTCCCAGGCTTGCTGCCAAAACATCCACTCGTAGCGTACACTCACGAGAAAGGCTGTTTTCGCACGTTCCCGCGCTGCTTCGTCGGCTGCACGGGCAAAGCGTTCAAGCCGTTCGAGTAGATTTTCCATGTACGTGTTAAACGCTGGGTTGCTGTACATCCGCAGCCAGTCGGCATAGGGATGCGTATCAGGAATCGTGCCCAGTTCACGCGCCAAATGCTGCCCTAATTCAATATACAACCACGGGCAAGGTGTAACAGCCGCCACCGCTTCAACCAGCGTGCCACGCATGGCCGTGGCGATCATGTGATCTTGATAAGCCCGGTTATTGGGCGTAAGCTCGATACGGGCTACCTCTTCGAGCGTGTACCCTAGCTTTTGTCCATAGCCTGCATGCAATTCGCGTTCAACGACCAATGCCAACCGGGCCGCTTCAATGAACCAAAGCTTGTCTTCCGGACGCACGCACCGCGTGGCGATCAGGCTACAGGCGTCGGCGAAAGCCTCTAAGTAGCGCGCATCTTGCATCTGATAGAAGCGAAATCGCTCTGCGTCAAGCGTACCCTCGGCCAGAGCCCGTACGAACGGATGCCGAAATGAAGCACCCCAAGCCTCGGCAGCAGCTTCCAAACATGCCTGTGCAAAGGGAGGCACGGTGAAAACTCGTTCGATAGTTTCTGTCTTTGCCATAGCACCTTAGAGAGTTTAGGAAAGGAGAGGCGAATGCAGGAAAAGCCTGGCCGCAAACCGAAGCCTTCCCTACGCCGGTATGACCCGGATCAGGTTCAAAGGGTATGCTCTCAGCCCAGCTTGCTTTAAAGCCGGGCACCCCTAGCTTCGCCTTTTGGGGCTTACAGCGATTATCTGGCTAAGGATCCCGACTTGTAAGCAGTGGGCTTACGTTGTATGTTTTGGTAAACCAAACGCAGACGCCTTATGTCTACCTCCCGCCGCACGTTCTTGCAGCAAACACTGCTGGTCGGCTCTGGCCTATTGGGTTGGCCTTCTTTAGAAGCCCTCGCCCGCAAACCCTGGGCACCGCCGAGCGAGCGCCTGAATGTAGGCGTTATTGGGTGTAACGGCATGGGCTGGACCAACCTCCGCGCCCACCTGGGCGTGCCGGAAGTTGAAGCTTTAGCCTTGTGTGACGTAGATGCCCGCGTGCTTCAACGCCGCGCAAACGAACTGGAACAACTTCGCGGACGCGCCCCGCGCGTATTTTCCGACTACCGCCGCCTGCTTGAAGATCCAGACCTCGATCTGGTAATCATTGCTACGCCCGATCACTGGCACTGCCGCATGCTCGTCGATGCCGTCGAGGCCGGTAAGCATGTCTACGTCGAAAAACCCCTGGCCAACTCGATTGCAGAATGTCAGGCGATGGAAGCTGCCGTTCGCCGGACCGGACGCATTGTTCAGGTGGGCCAGTGGCAACGCAGCGGACCGCATTATGCACAAGCCGTCGCGCTGGTTCGGTCCGGTGCCTTAGGGCGCATCCGCCTGGTCAAAGCCTGGGCCTATCAAGGCTGGATGAAACCCATCCCCGTGCAACCCGACGGAGACCCTCCTCCTGGCGTAGACTATCGCCTGTGGCTAGGACCTGCCCCCCTTCGCCCCTTTAACCCCAACCGCTTTCACTTCAACTTCCGCTGGTTCTGGGACTATGCTGGAGGTCTGATGACAGACTGGGGGGTGCACGAGCTGGACATTGCCCTATGGGCTATGCACGCCGAGGCGCCTCGAACCGTTCAGGCCAGCGGTGGCAAGCTCGGCTACCCCGACGACGCCTCCGAAACCCCCGACACACTACAGGCCCTCTTTGCCTACGACACGTTTACGCTCCTGTGGGAACACGCTACCGGTATCGACGGCGGCAACTACGGCCGTAGCGAAGGCATCGCTTTCATCGGCAACAACGGAACGCTCGTCGTCAACCGCGATGGCTGGGAACTCCTCCCAGAAACTGACCTGAAAGATGGTCGGCGTGTCTACCGCATGGAAGCCATGCCACGCCAAACCCGCCAGGGGGACTACCTGGCTTTTCATGTGCAAAACTTTATCGAAGCGATCAAGGCCAACGACCCCACTCGCTTAGCCTGCGACGTGCACGCCGGCGCCGTTGCTGCCGTGAACGCGCATTTGGGCAACATTGCGTATCGCACCGGACGCATGCTGCGCTGGGACGCTGCACGAAAACAGATCCTCGACGACCCTGAAGCCCAAGCTTACGTGCGCCCCACCTACCACAACGGTTGGACTTTCCCAGAAGGGTAACATGCATTGTCATTAAGCCTGCATTTACTACTTGCGTTATTATTTTTATATCATTAAATTTTGATATGTAAATTTAAAAATCCTGCAATGCTTTTAGAAAAAGCATCAACGGCTGTTGCCCTCAAAGCCAAACTTTTCCGGGGTTTTGCCGATCCGTCGCGGCTGGTTCTTCTCGAGGTGCTACGCCAGGGGCCGCAAACGGTCACGGCCTTGGTAGAGGCCACGGGACTCACGCAACCTAATGTTTCTAACCACCTGCGCTGCCTGCTCGACTGCGGGCTGGTGCGGCGCAGCCGTCGGGGGCGCTTCGTGGTCTACCGGCTCAGCGACGAGCGCATCGCCGAGCTGCTGCAGCTGGCCGAACAGGTGCTGGCCGACGTAGCCCGAGGCGTTTATCACTGCACACGCTACAACGTGCCATGAAACTACAACGTGCCATGAAACTACAACGTGCCATGAAGACGATCGAGCTACCCGTCGAAGGCATGGACTGCGCCGAATGCGCGCGCCACGTGGCCCGGGCGCTCGAGCAGGTGCCGGGCGTCTGCCGCGTCGAGGTGCTGCTGGCGGCGCAAAAGGCGGTGCTGGAGCTGGATCCGGCCCACCCGCCGGAGCCGGACGCCCTCCGCCGGGCCGTCGAGGCCGCCGGCTATCGGGTACCCCGCACCGAAACGCCTGCACCGACTGCGCCCCCGGCGCGTCGCGTGGCCGGCCTGCTGGCCTTTCTGTTTGGCGCCGTGCTGACGGTCGTGGTGCTGGGCGAATGGCTGGGACTCTTTGAGGAGCTCACCGCCCGCGTACCCTTGCCTGTCGGGATTGCGCTGGTTGTCTTGATGGGCTATCCGGTGTTCCGTCAGGTGGTGCAGGCGTTGCTTCAGGGGCGCATTCTGGCCTACACGCTCATGAGCGTAGGGGCACTGGCTGCGCTACTTATTGGCGAATGGCCCACAGCTGCCGTCGTAGTCTTCTTCATGCGGGTCGGCGACTACGTAGAGCGCTTCACGACGGAGCAGGCCCGAAGCGCATTGCGGGGGCTGAACCGACTGATGCCGCGTACGGCCCGCGTGGAGCGCGACGGCGAGCTGCTCGAAGTGCCCGCCGAAGCCGTGCAGCCGGGCGACGTGGTGCTGGTGCGTCCGGGCGAGCGCGTGCCGGTCGACGGCGAAGTGCTGGAAGGAACGGCCACGCTCGACACCGCGGCGCTCACAGGCGAGTCGATGCCCGCCGAGGTGGGTCCGGGCGATGCCGTGCTGGCCGCCTCGCTCGTTCGCCAGGGCTACCTGCGCCTGAAGGCCACCCGCACGGGCGCTGCTACCACGTTCGGCCGCATCCTGCACCTGGTCGAAACCGCCGAGGCAAACCGAAGCGCCACCGAGCGCCTGGCCGATCGCTTTTCGGCCTACTATCTGCCGGTGGTGGCGGCCTTGGCACTGGGTACCTACCTGCTGCGCGGCGATGTGATGGCCACCGTAGCGGTCCTCGTCGTGGCCTGCAGCTGTGCGTTTGCCCTGGCTACGCCTGTGGCTGTGCTGGCTGCTATTGGGGCGGCCGCCCGCCAGGGGGTTGTGATCAAAGGCGGCCGTTACCTGGAAGCGCTGGCCCGCGCCGACGTGGTCCTGATCGACAAAACCGGCACGCTCACGCTTGGCCGTCCCCGGCTCACCGACCTGGTGCCGCTCGACGGTCAGGCGCCGGACGCGCTGCTGGCGCTGGCCGCCACGGCCGAGTACGCCTCGGAGCATCCGCTGGCCGAAGCCATTCGCGAAGCGGCGCGCACACGCGGCCTGCCGTTACGTCGCCCCGACGAAGCCCGTCCGTTGCCGGGCATCGGCATCGAAGCCCGCATCGACGGCCACCGGGTGCGCCTGCGGCGGCTGTCCGAACCCGACGCCTTCCCGGAAGCTGCCCGGCTGGCGGCCGAGGGCAAAACGCTCATTCTCATGGAAGTGGACGGCCGACCGGCTGCGCTGCTGGCCGCTGCCGACACCGAGCGGCCGGGCCTCCGCGAGGCGCTGGAGGCACTCCGAGCGCTGGGCGTGCACCATCTGGAACTGCTCACCGGCGATCATCCCCGCGCGGCCGAACCGCTGGCCCGCCGGCTGGGCCTGCGCTGCCGGGCCGGCCTGCTGCCCGACGACAAGATCCGCATCGTCCGGGAATACCAGGCCCGGGGCCACACGGTCGTGATGATCGGCGACGGCGTCAACGACGCCCCGGCCCTCATGCAGGCCGACGTGGGCATCGCCATGGGCTCGGGCACCGACGTGGCGCTCGACACGGCCGCCCTCGTGCTGCTCCGCGACGACTGGCGCCAGCTGCCCGCCCTGTTCCGGCTGGCCCGACGCACACGCCGCACCATTGCCGTCAACCTCGGTTTTACGGCACTCTACAACCTGGTCGGAGTCACGCTCGCCGCGCTGGGCTATCTGCCACCCGTGCTGGCGGCGGCCGCCCAGTCGCTGCCAGATCTGGGCATTCTGGGCAATTCCGCCCGGTTGCTACGCGCTCGCTTGCACACCAGCTGAGCGATTCTGCCATCCTGTCAATCGGTACATTTTTCGTGAAACCATCGGCCATGCACAAGCCAGACAACGTGTCAGGTAGCGCAAAACCTTGGGATTTAACCGATGAACCTGCAAAAGTTTACCGTAAAGGCTCAAGAAGCCGTGCAGCAGGCCTTAGAGCTTGCTGCTCAAAAAAACCATCAAGCGTTGGAGCCCCCGCACCTGCTCAAGGCGTTGCTGAGCGATCCTCAAGGCACGGTCGTTTCCATCTTGCAGCGCCTTGGAGCCAGCTTAGCGTATTTAAACACCAAGGCAGATCAGGCGCTGGCCAAGTTGCCTGTCGTGCATGGGGCTTCGGTCTCGGGTCAGTACCTGGGTAGTGATCTCAAAAAAGTGTTCGACCGGGCCCTAGCCGAAGCTGATTTGCTTAAGGACGAGTACGTTTCGACCGAGCATTTGCTCATTGCCCTGGCTGAAAGTCCTACAGAGGTTGGGCAGGCCCTTCGGGACCAAGGGGTCACGAAGGAAAAAATTCTGAACGTGCTGAAAGACGTTCGGGGTAGCCAGCGCGTAACGGATCCCCATGCCGAGGAGCGCTACGAGGCACTCAAGCGCTACGGTCGCGACCTGACGGAGCTGGCCCGCAAGGGCAAACTGGATCCCGTCATCGGTCGCGACGAAGAGATCCGGCGCGTGCTCCAGATCCTCTCGCGCCGGATGAAGAACAACCCAGTGCTGGTCGGTGAGGCCGGCGTCGGTAAGACGGCCATCGTCGAAGGGCTGGCGCTGCGCATCGTGCAGGGCGACGTGCCCGAAAGCCTCAAGGACCGGCGCATCGTGGCGCTCGACATGGGTGCCCTGCTGGCCGGTGCCAAGTATCGGGGTGAATTCGAGGAGCGGCTGAAGGCGGTCGTCCGCGAGGCGGCGGCCTCCGAAGGCCAGGTGATCCTGTTCATCGACGAGCTGCACACGGTGGTGGGTGCCGGTGCCGCCGAGGGGGCCGTCGATGCCGCCAACATCCTGAAGCCGGCGCTGGCGCGGGGTGAGATCCGCGTGATCGGCGCCACGACGCTCGACGAGTACCGGAAATACATCGAAAAGGACAAGGCGCTGGAGCGGCGCTTCCAGCCCGTGCTCGTCGAGGAACCGTCGGTGGAAGACACGATCTCGATCCTGCGCGGCATCAAGGATCGCTACGAGGTGCACCACGGCGTGCGCATCACCGACGGCGCGCTGATCGCCGCCGCCGAACTCTCGCACCGCTACATCACCGACCGGCATCTGCCGGACAAGGCCATCGACCTGATCGACGAGGCGGCCGCCCGGCTGCGGATCGAGATCGACTCGATGCCCGAAGAGCTGGACCAGCTCGAGCGGCAGATCCGCCAGCTCGAAATCGAACGGGAGGCCGTCAAGCGCGACAACGATCAGGAGAAGCTCAAGGCGATCAACGAGCAGCTCGCCAACCTCGAAGAGCAGCGGCGGGCGCTCCGGGCGCGCTGGCAGCAGGAAAAAGAGCTGATCCAGCGCATTCGGAGCATCAAGGAAGAAATCGAACAGCTCCGGATCGAATCGGAGCAACTGGAGCGGCAGGGTGAGTACGGCCGCGTGGCCGAGATCCGCTACGGCCGCATTCCTGAGCTAGAAAAACAGCTTAAGCAAGCCCAAGAAGAGCTAGCAGCAGTTCAAAAAAATGGCGCTTTACTAAAAGAAGAGGTGACCGCAGAAGACGTTGCTGAGATCGTGGCGCGCTGGACAGGCATTCCGGTGGCCAGGCTGCTCGAAAGCGAGCGCGAAAAGCTGCTGCGGCTCGAAGAGGAGCTGTCCAAGCGGGTGGTCGGACAGCCCGAGGCCATCTCGGCCGTGGCGAACGCCGTGCGGCGCGGCCGCGCCGGGCTCCAGGAGCCGAACCGGCCTATTGGATCGTTTATCTTTCTAGGCTCAACGGGAGTCGGCAAAACTGAGCTTGCCAAAGCGCTGGCCGAGGCGCTTTTCAACGATGAGAATGCGATGATCCGCATCGATATGAGCGAATATCAGGAGCGCCACTCGGTCAGCCGTTTGATCGGTGCGCCGCCGGGGTACGTTGGCTACGAAGAAGGTGGCCAGCTTACCGAAGCTGTGCGGCGCCGTCCTTATGCGGTCATTTTGCTCGATGAGATCGAAAAGGCACATCCAGAAGTCTTTAACATTTTGCTTCAAGTACTCGACGATGGTCGGCTAACGGATAATAAAGGCCGCACAGCCGACTTCCGAAATACCCTCATCATCATGACCAGTAACCTGGGCTCGGAGCTGATCCGCGAGCGCATCGATGCCTTTGACGGAAAGGTACCTCCGCAGGCCTACGAGCGGATGCGCGAGGAAATCCTCCAGCTTTTGCGGCAGCGGCTGCGGCCTGAGTTTTTGAACCGGATCGATGAAATCATTGTCTTCCGGCCTCTGGGCCACGAAGAGATCCGTCAAATCGTCGAGATCCAGTTTGCGCGGATCCAGCAACTGGCAGCGCGGAGCCATAAGCTTAAACTAGAACTGAGCGATGCAGCCAAAGATTGGTTGGCCCAGCACGGTTTTGATCCGGTCTTTGGTGCACGGCCGCTCAAGCGGGTAATTCAGCGGGAAATCACCAACAAACTGGCTGAAGAGATTCTCTCTGGTCTGTTTACCGAAGGCGATCTGATCCGGATCGATGTGGCACCCGATGGTTCTGGGTTGGTCTTTGAGAAGATCGCCCAGGTCGAGGCTGAGCCGGTAACCTGAGACTCCGCTACCGGCGGCCCGAAGCCCCTGCCTTAGTCCCTAAGGTAGGGGCTTTTCGTTTTAGTCGGCTTCGCGTTCGATGCTGCAGCAGTGGGTGCTTTCACCCATGCTACCGCTCACCACTTCTAGTACGGCACCCCGCACAGCACTGGGCCGGTAGGTTGTGCATCCCTTAAGGCCGTGATCGTAGGCCCAGTCGTACAGCTGCCGAAACGTGCTAAACGGCGTGTCGGGAGGCACGTTGATCGTTTTGGAAATCGCCCCGTCCACATACGGCTGCAGGGCTGCTTGCATTTTCAGATGTTCAAAGGGGTCTAGGTGCTGCGCATCTACAAAGGCTTCAGGCAGCGCGGCTGTTTCCCCATGAAGCTGGTGCCACAAACGCAGGGCGTAGTCCGTAAGCGTATAGCTTTGCCGCTCGCCGTTAGCGTTTAGCACATGTCGGGTATAACGGTAGGCAAAGACAGGTTCAATGCCACTGGAAATATTATTGGCCAGAAGACTGGTGGTGCCTGTAGGAGCAATGGAGAGCAGGTGGCTATTCCGGATCCCGTAGGTAGCAATACCTTGCCGAATATCTTCAGGCAATGCCTGAATAAAGGGACTTTCGAGGTAGCGCTCACGTTCAAAAAAGGGGAAAGGGCCTTTTTCTCGGGCAAGAGCGATCGAAGTCCGGTAAGCCGTGTAGCAGATGGTTCGCATCAGTTGTGCAGCCAGCCGGCGCGCTTCTTCCGAGGCATAGTGCAGCCCCAGCATAATGAGCGCATCAGCCAGTCCAGTAATGCCTAACCCAATGCGCCGTGTAGCACGGGCTTGTTCGGCTTGGGCTGGCAACGGAAAACCCGATACATCGATCACATTGTCGAGTAAGCGTACGGCTACTGCCACGGTTTCGCGGAGTCCTTCCCAGTCCAGCGCGGCTTCCGGTGTAAAAGGATGGCGCACAAAGCGCGTCAGGTTGAGCGATCCCAGGTTGCAGGCGCCGTAAGGGGGCAGCGGTTGCTCGCCGCAGGGGTTTGTAGCAGTGATATACTCCCGATAGGCGAGGTTATTGACGCGATTGATCGTGTCTATGAAGAGCACGCCAGGTTCAGCGTAGTCGTAGGTCGAGCGCAGGATCGCATCCCAAAGCGCTCGAGCCTTGACCACGCGGAGTATGCGGCAGGGGACCGGGCGATCGGTGCCTGTCCAGCGTCGATATACGATGGGCCTATCGCCCAGGGGCTCGCTTTCTAAGGAAGCGGCTGGGAAAACCAGCGGCCAATCGAGGTCGCGGCGTACGGCTTCCATAAACGCATCGAAGACCTGTACCGATAGGTTGAAATGGGTGAGTACGCCGGCTTGGTGCTTGGCCGTAATGAATGCTTCGATGTCGGGGTGGTCGCAGCGTAGCGTGGCCATCATCGCGCCGCGCCGGACGCCCGTCGAAAGCAGTGTAGCGCAAGTAGCATCCCAGATGTGCATAAACGAGACCGGCCCTGAAGCGATCGTGCCTGTAGTGCGTGCTCGCGTGCCAGCAGGTCGCAACGTAGAAAAATCGTACCCTACCCCTCCCCCCTGCTGCATGGTCAGAGCGCCTTCCTTGAGGCTGTCGAGAATGCCTTCCAGCGAATCTTCGATGATGCCCATCACAAAGCAGTTGAAAAGCGTCACGCGGTGGCGCGTCCCGGCCCCAGCTAAAATGCGACCGCCGGGCAAAAATTTAAAGCCGTAGAGCACTTGGTAGAAGCGTTCAGCCCAGCGCGCCCGTTCTGTTTCCGGTTCGGCAGCTGCCACTGCTTGGGCAACCCGGCGCCAGGTATCCTCAATGGTCTGATCGCGCAGTTGCGTACCTTCACGATAGCGATACTTGGCATCCCAAATTTGCCAAGAAACCGGTTCGTGAAAATGCGGCGCCAGTTCTGGCCCAAGCGTTACTTTCATGATTCCCTACTCCTCATTGTTATAAAGTTTAAAACATACAACGCTTTAAGGGCCCAATAGATTTGGCTTGTGCGGGTTGCTTTAAGCTCCAGCGCGGCGGCGATAGGTGATGAAGCGAAAGCCGGGGTGCGTTTCGACCGCCACCGCTTCGAAAACCGGTCCGATGAGATGTTCGTAAGGGGGAAAAAACGCATCGCCTTCGTAGTCGCCCTCTACCAGTGTCAGTTCTAGCCGGTCAGCGTGCGGCAAAAACTGCGCATAAATATCGGCACCCCCAGCAATGAAGAGCACGGGCACGTCCTGTACCGCAGCCAAGGCTGCTTCGACATCCGGATACACTTCTACACCCGCCATTTCCAGATTGCCCCACGTGCGCGAAAGTACCAGGTGACGTCGTCCAGGTAAGGGACCGCCGAATTGTTCCAGCAGCGAGACAAACGTCTTGCGTCCCATGAGCAGCGGGTGCCCCATAGTCAGCCGTTTGAACCGCCGCAGGTCTTCGGGCAAATGCCAGGGCAGACGGCCTTCACGCCCAATGACCCGGTTTTTTTGGGCCAGTGCGGCAATTAAAACGATTTCGGGACGCGCTGCAGCTGCCATTACACCGCAATAGGCGCTTTGATGGGCGGGTGATATTGGTAGTCGACAAATTCAAAATCTTCTAGCTCATAGGCAAAAATCGAGGGCGGTTTGCGCTTAATCACCAGCCGAGGTGGTGGGTAAGGCTCTCGGGAAAGCAGCTCTTTTACCTGTTCAAGATGGTTGAGATAAATATGGCAGTCACCGCCGGTCCAGATAAACGTACCTACGTCGAGGTCTGTCTGCTGCGCTACCATATGGGTAAGGAGGCTGTAGGAAGCAATGTTGAAAGGCACGCCTAAAAAGGCATCAGCTGAACGTTGGTAAAGCTGGCAAGAAAGGCGACCGTCAGCCACATAAAACTGAAACAGCACATGGCAGGGTGCCAGCGCCATGCGTCCTTGGCGGACGTTTTCCTGTGGAGAGCATTGCTCATCGGGCAGGTCTGCGACATTCCAAGCACTCACCACATGCCGCCGCGACCAAGGTCGCTCTCGGATCGAGCGCACCACCGCTGCGATTTGATCAATTTCGCGCCCGTCTGGTGCAAGCCATCGCCGCCACTGCTTGCCGTAGATAGGCCCTAGCTCTCCTGTTTCGGTGGCCCACTCGTCCCAGATGGTCACTCCGCGATCGTGCAAATACTTTAGGTTCGTATCTCCCCGCAAAAACCAGAGCAGTTCGGCCACAACGCTTTTGACGTGGATCTTCTTGGTGGTTAAAAGCGGGAATCCTGCTTGCAAGTCAAACCGCATCTGGTAGCCAAATACACTGAGGGTGCCAACGCCTGTGCGGTCTACGCGGCGCGTCCCGCATTCGAGAATGTGGCGGAGGAAATCGTGGTATTGCTGCATGTTCCGGAACGCAGGGGTTGTGTCTTCGGTTTGGAAGACAACTGGAATCTACAAAACAACTTTGGCAGCCGAAAAGCCTATGGATCCGACGCTGCATCAAAAGCAAGGCATCAACCACCTTCAGCGCGTGCTGGCCTATGCTCCCCTGGTGGCCGAAAACGGCCGAGCCCAGGTGCATCTAACGCAAGAAGATTGGTTCGTGGTGGCCGACACACTCTTCCGAATGCATACACCCCGAGAGCTTTTGCCTGCCGAGATTCTCGACTACCGCCTGACGAACGAA
This sequence comes from Rhodothermus bifroesti, assembly GCF_017908595.1. NCBI lineage: Bacteria > Pseudomonadati > Rhodothermota > Rhodothermia > Rhodothermales > Rhodothermaceae > Rhodothermus > Rhodothermus bifroesti. The sequence continues at coordinate 803,538 of NZ_JAGKTL010000001.1, read as the reverse complement.
AACCGCACGATCGAACTGCTGACACCTGAGCTTACGATTGAGGTGGAGATGTTTTAAGCCCTTAATTAGCGGCCACCCGAAGATCGAAGCGAGGGATTTTCACCCGAAAGCGTCGCCCATCAGGACGCTGCATAAGGTAGTACCCTTCCATCGTCCCACTCAAAGAAGCCAAAATGCAGTAGCTGCTATAAAGATGGGCATGACCTGGCTCGATCAGGGGTTGTTGCCCCACCACACCAAGACCTTCCACTTCGCGCACGGAGCCATCAGCCTCTTCAATGCGCCAGTAGCGACGAAGCAGTTGCAACGGCTCTTCGGTATGATTTTCGATGCTAATGAAATACGCAAAGACAAACCGGCGCTCAAAAAAATCCGATGGATCATCGAGATATATCGGACGTACGGTGACCGTCACGCCGCGTGTTGTGGCTGCATAAGGAACCATGAAATTCGCTTATTGGAAGTTTCAAAAATAGGAAAGCGCTGCATGCGCCACCAGCGTTGAACTCGCCTTATTTTTTTGCGTTGCACTCTAAGCAGTTAAAGCGCTTTTGTTGTTAGAAGATTCTTGCATTATGGACTTTCTAGAAAAACCCGTAGAGGTTCTCCCTGAGGCGACGGTGCTTTTTGCGGGAGACTCGGGTGATGGCATGCAGCTTACGGGCCTGCAGTTTGCACGAGCAACGGCCTTAGCCCGGAACGATTTGGCTACACTTCCTGACTATCCTGCCGAAATTCGGGCCCCGGCTGGTACCACCTATGGCGTCAGCGGCTACCAACTGCATTTTGGCTCAGTTCCCGTGCGCACGCCTGGCGATGCGGTCGATATGCTGGTGGCGATGAACCCAGCAGCGCTCAAAGTGCACTTGCCCCGCGTGCGCCGAGGCGGCACGTTGCTGCTCAACATCAACGCCTTCGATCGTCGCGGCCTAGAGCTCGCCCGCTACGCCACCAATCCGCTTGAAGACGGCTCGCTAGCGGGCTACCAAGTTATTCCGGTTGAACTTACGCGTCTGACGCACGAAGCACTAGCCGACAGTGGTCTCGATAAGAAGGAGATCGACCGCTGCAAGAACATGTTTGCCCTAGGGCTAGTGCTGTGGCTCTACTCGCGTCCCCTAGAACCCGTTGAAACCTGGCTGCGGCAAAAGTTCGCGCATAAACCGGCCATTCGAGACGCCAACCTACAAGCCTTGCATAAGGGGTATCACTACGGCGAGACGACCGAACTTTTTGCCGTTCGCTACGAGGTACGACCTGCTCAACTCAAACCCGGCCTTTACCGGGCTATTCAAGGCATCGAGGCACTGGCCCTGGGACTGATCGCTGCCAGCGTCAAAAGCGGCTTGCCGCTGTTTTACGGATCCTATCCGATTACCCCGGCTTCGGAACTGCTCCACGAGCTGAGCCGCCATAAAAACTTCGGTGTGATGACTTTTCAAGCCGAAGACGAAATTGCGGCTATCGGTGCTGCGCTTGGAGCCAGCTTTGGGGGCGCCTTGGGCGTAACGGCTACCAGCGGTCCGGGCATGACGCTCAAAGCAGAAACGATTGGATTGGCCGTTATGACCGAACTGCCGCTGGTGATCATCGACCTGCAACGCGGCGGTCCCTCTACGGGCTTACCTACCAAAACCGAACAGAGCGACTTGCTTTTTGCCCTCTACGGTCGCCATGGCGAGGCGCCCGTACCCGTGCTGGCGGCCAGCTCTCCTGGCGACTGCTTTGAGGCTGCCTACGAAGCCTGCCGCATTGCCGTACGCTACATGACGCCAGTGATTCTGCTGGCAGATGGTTACCTAGGCAATGGGGCTGAACCCTGGCGCGTGCCCGACCTAGAGGACCTACCCTCCTTTGAGGTACGCTTTGCCACGGAGCCCAATTTCCACAAAAACGGCGAAGCCGCATTTTTGCCCTATCGGCGCGACCCCGAAACTTTGGCCCGGCCTTGGGCACGCCCAGGAACACCTGGCTTGGAACACCGGATCGGAGGCCTGGAAAAGGAAGACGAAACCGGTAACGTATCCTACGATCCGGCTAACCACCAGCGCATGGTCAAACTACGGGCAGAGAAAGTCGCCCGCATTGCCCGCGAGATTCCGCCCAGCCAAGTGTTTGGCGACCCAGAAGGCGATGTGCTGCTTATCGGCTGGGGCTCAACGCGCGGTGCTATCGAAGCTGCCGTTGAGCGCCTCCAAGCCCGCGGGCTACGCGTTGGTAGCGTGCACCTGCGCTACTTGAATCCATTGCCACCCGATTTGCCCTTGCTGTTTGATCGCTACCAGCATCTTATCGTGCCTGAGCTGAATAACGGACAGCTGGTGCGCGTGCTGCGCGATGCGTACCTGCGGCCTTTTGTGCCGCTAAATAAAATCCAGGGCTTGCCCTTCCAGGCCCGTGAAATTGAAGCGTTTGTCGTATCGTTGCTTCAGGTCTAAAAAGCCAACCGGTTGTTGTTGCGATGTCGGACCCCAAACGCCTTGACGAATCTACCCCCCGGGCCGTACGCCCGGCCTTGCCTCCAACGGCTACGCCGCCTGTGGCACGCCCTGCTAAGCCAACGGCACCTCCAGCAGCCCAGCCCGACGGCGACGGCAAAGCCCGCCTGTCGCGCAAAGACTTTGCCTCAGACCAGGACGTGCGCTGGTGCCCAGGCTGCGGCGACTATGCTATCCTGGCAGCCGTGCAGCGCCTATTGCCAGAGCTAGGCATCCCTCGCGAAAACCTGGTGTTCATCAGCGGCATCGGATGCTCCAGCCGTTTCCCCTACTACATGAACACCTACGGCATGCATACCATCCATGGTCGCGCTCCAGCTATCGCCACCGGCTTAAAAGCCAGTCGCCCTGAACTCGACGTGTGGATCATCACGGGCGATGGGGATGCCCTCTCGATTGGCGGAAACCACCTGATACACATTTTGCGCCGCAACCTGAACGTCCAGATCTTGCTTTTCAACAATCAGATTTACGGCCTCACCAAGGGCCAGTATAGCCCTACCTCTGAGGAAGGGAAGATCACCAAAAGCTCACCCTATGGCACCATTGACCATCCCTTTAATCCCGTAGCACTGGCCCTGGGCGCCGACGCTTCGTTCGTCGCCCGCTCCATGGATCGCGATCCTAAACATTTACAAGATATCCTTCGCCGAGCGCATGAGCATAAAGGCGCTGCCTTTGTGGAAATTTACCAAAACTGCAATATTTTCAACGACGGGGCCTTTTTCCAGTTTACCGAGCGCGACACCAAGCCGCTCCGGACCCTGTTTCTCGAGCACGGCAAGCCGCTCCTGTACGACGAAGGACGCAAAGGTATCCGGCTCGACGGCTTTCGCCTGGAAGCTATCGATCTGACCAACAGCTCTTGGTCTGTCCATGACTGCCTGGTGTATGACGAAACCAACCGGGAACTGGCGCACCTGATAGCTCGGATGTTCTTCCGGCCCGATTTGCCGCAGCCCTTTGGGGTCTTTTATCGCGAAACGCGCCCTACCTACGAAGACTTGCTGCATCAGCAGATTGCGGAAGTCACAGCCCGGAAAGGCAAAGGCGATCTGGAGGCCCTACTGCGCAGTGGCGACACCTGGATCATTGAAGCTGAGCCCCCAATGGCCCAGCAGCAGGCATGAACAAAGGCGGAAGTAATGGATTGGCGCGAATACGCTAGCCTAAGTCACCCCATATAGCGGCGTGCAGCGCTGATTTTTGGTCTTTCTGGACCAACGGGGTGCTCATCGCTACCCAGGACATGTTTGTCCAGCGTAATTTCGACATGCCTGCTAAAATGGCCTGAGCCTTCTACGGCAGGATCGACATGGGCCTAAAAATGCAGACAGCATTCTGGGCCTAACCAAAACGCACCTAGGCTCAGCACCGTACGGCGTTATGTTATAAGACCACGTTTGGCGCCGTACTGGGCCGTTGCCTGTCCGGAACAGGCGCATTAGCCCAAATTGTAATTTTTGGGGAGCGTCCTATGCAGCGGCTGCTCTGCTCTATTGTGCTCCTGCTGGTTTGGGCCTGCAGAGCACAGACGCCCACCTTTAGCCCCAAGGCCGATAAGTTGCACGCCGAAGATGGTGGCCAGATTGCGCTACCGGCTGCGCGACGTTATGCGCTCTTGCAGCAAGACACAAGCTGGGCAACAGTGCTTGCGCTGCACTATCGGACGCTGGTCTTCGACGGCCACCTCGACACGCCTTCCCGTATGCTCCAAAGCTTCGACTTTGGCCGGCGTCACGCGCGCGCCAATGGACATGTAGACCTGCCGCGCATGTTTGAAGGGGGCTTAGATGCCGCGTTTTTCGCGATTTACGTACCTGCTGCCTATGGAGAAAGCGCAGCAGCCGTCCGCTACGCCCGCCGCATGATAGCGGAAGTGCAACGTCAGGTAGCTGCCCATGCCGACAGCGTTGCACTGGCCTATTCAGCAGCCGATGTGCTACGCATTACGCGCAGCGGGCGCAAAGCGATCTTGCTTGGGCTTGAAGGGGGTCATGCCCTTGCCGGCTCGCCTGACACGCTTCGGGCACTCTACGAAGCCGGCATCCGCTACGTTACGCTGACGCACGTGAGTTCCCATAGCTGGGCCGATGCTTCTCAGGATCGGCCGCGCTGGAACGGTTTAAACGAAAAAGGTCGCGCGCTCATCCGCGAAATGAACCGGCTAGGCATGCTGATCGACCTGTCTCATGCTTCCGATGCTACGTTTTTTGACGTGCTGGCCGTTACCCAAGCCCCGGTTATCCTTTCACACTCATCCATGCGCGCACTGGTACCTACCGTGCGCAACGCAAGCGACGAAATGCTTCGTGCCTTGGCCCAAAATGGAGGTGTTGTACTGATCAACTTTTTTGATGCGCTGGTCAATCCCAACTTTACAGCCGAGGTTTATACCGAAGCCGAACAGCGCACAGGCGGCAACCTGCGCCAGCTCTGGGATGCCGTTTATGCCATTGCCCGGGAGCGGCGTCTGCCTGGTGCCACCTTGGAAGACGTGCTCAACCACATCGACCATGCCGTGCAGGTCGCGGGCATTGACCACGTGGGATTAGGCTCAGATTTTGACGGGCTCTTTGCATTGCCCTCGGGGCTCGAAGACGTAACGCGCCTGCCTTGGATCACCTATGGCCTTTACCAGCGAGGCTATAGCGCAACTGACATTCAAAAACTTCTCGGTGGCAATTTACTTCGCGTGCTGTCCCAGGTCGAACATGCAGCTGCCGCATTGCGCGCTAGGGAAGGCGTACCAGCGGCTGAGTGAGCCGCCTCCCCCCTTCGCATACTTCAACCAAGTAGACTCCTGCAGGAAATCCTTCTAGGGAAAGCGTAAGGGCTTGCATACCTGCCTGAACCGGCAGCAGATGACGGGCCACCTCCCGACCCAGCATGTCCCAAAGCCGCACCTGCGCCGCATGCCCGCGGCGCTCCCAACGCAGCGTAACCTGCGTGCGCGCCGGATTAGGATAAAGGTGTAGGGTCCAGGGCTCACGGGTCAGCGCTTCGCCCACAGCAGCAGTGCGGCTAAATTGAAAGCGGGCGTAGACAGGCAGATGATCGGAGGTAGAAAACACGTAACCTGGGATGGCCTCAAGCAGTGCCGTAAAGCGATCGGTTGAGCTTTCCTCATAGGCGCCAAACAATTCGTCGGTGATGAGCATATGATCCAGCGTTGATCCGGTCCGACAAGTGCTGCTGCTACCACACCAGGTTGGCAGGTTGGCAGCGTCGAGCGTTTCGGTAAGAAAGCGGTAGTGCGCGGTGTCGGTACGAAAGTCTTCAAAAGGAGAGGGTAGCCCAGAGATGATGGAGCCGTGCAGCTCGTCGTTCCAGTCTCCGAGCACGACTACGGGTCGATTGGGATAGAGTAGATCCAATCGATTTTTGAGGCGTTGCGCAGCTTCTTGGCGACGTCTGTAGTCGTCTAGGTTACTGCCCGACTTAAGGTGCAAGGTGATAAAGATCACGGTTAGCGTTGTATCGGGCAGTCGGATGGTTGCTTCCAGCAGCAAGGGGGGCCGGTAGGCGAACGCTTCAGCAAATTCACTTAGGAGCTGCTCGGTGCGACGGCGCTGCACCACGCTGCGTCGGTAGACAAAAGCCAATCGCTGCGTTACGGCAGGCGAAGCGTTCTGGCCAAGGATCCCTTCGTAGTCGCTACCCAGACTATCGAGCAATGCCCAAAAGGCTGCCGGATTAGCGACTTCTTGCAACGCCCAAAGATCTATGGCGCTTTGTTCGAGGACCTGGCGCACGTTTGCCTGCTGCCGCGCTTCATCCGAAGGTCCGTAGGAAGGATCGCCAAACCACGTTACGTTCCACGTGGCTACTTCTAGGGTAATCGGGGTTCCTACCTGAGGAATCTGTGCCCAGGCCGAAACAGCAACCCACCAAAAAACGCCAATCAACCGCGCCTTCATTCGAAATCGGTGTTGAGCCGAAAACGTGAAATGCGATGGTTGCCTGTATCGGCCACGTAGACAATGCGACGCCCATAAGCGACGCCTTGGGGACGGTTAAACTGGCGCGCGCCATCACCACGACCGCCAAAGGACACCACGACGGGTCGGGTGCTGGATGAGCCAGGCGGCGGGGCCACACCCTCGACACCTGCTGCGGTAAAGACAAACAAACTGTCTTTGCAGGCGTCCAGCACAAACAGATAGTTGGTGCCATCGGCCGCAAAGGCCAAGTCCGAGGGGCAGGCAAACTTAAACTCTTCGTACAGGAACCCTTCACCTCGCGTGGTATCCCCTACGATTTGGATTTTTTCGGCATCTGGGCGGTACTCAATGCCATCGGGCGTCTCCACAGCCCGGATCGACAGTACGGCATAGCGCAGCCGTTCGCCCTCAGGAGGCGTTTGGGCAATGTAGAAGTCACGTGAAAACGGGAACGTAGTACGCTGCGGCGGATGCACAAACGTCAACACATCGGCTGGATTGACCGCGCTGCGTAGCGTGGGTTGCCTCGGATCAAGCGTTACCAGCGCTTGGGTATTGAGGCCTTCAGGCGTAAACTCCAAGATGGTGTTATGAGGCAAAATCGCAGAAGTCGGGTCATTGACCGGGCCTCGCCGAGCGACGTAGATCGCGTTGTTGGCCAGCACAGCTACACCTGTAAAGGCAACCTCCTCATCCGTTGGGATAGGATCAGGCCGGTTAAGTCGGCGTGAGCGATCGTCAAACGGATGCCAGATGATGTCTACCAATTGTGGGTTGCCGGTAGGAATCCCTGCGTAGCGCAGCACAACCGGCAAGTTCCACGTGCGGTTGCCGATCAGGGTATCCCGACGTGCTGTTACGTACACATGCAGCCGCCGATCTTGAATAACCGAAGTTGCTCCTCCAGGTATGGGAATAAAAAGGGCGGGCCGTCCAGCTTGATCCAGCACGTGCAGCCCGCGAGCATCCACCACATAGATAAACGTATCGAAGCCTACGTATACATCTTGGGGCGCTTGGAGCGGAGCGCCATCACCTCCTAGCGTGTAAAAAGGAAAAAGGGGAACATACTCTACTTCGCGAAACAGACCTGGCTCGCTACGTCCTACGCGGAAAATTTCTTCCGTGGTGGGGTCTTGCTTACTGCCCAGCAGCGCATCGCATCCAGCTAGCAGCAAGCCCAACGCCATAGCCAGTAGCATCGGGCCGAAAGATCGTTTCTGGTTGCCCTTACTGGTTCTCATGGTTACCATTCCAGATTAAGCCCGACGCGATGCACCGTACCTAGCCGTTCCAGGTTTTGGAAGCCGTAATCAAAACGAGCGCCTAAGCCCGAGAACACTTCTGGAAGCTGCAAACCCACACCCAGCGTTGGCATGCGCATTTCTTCCACACCCAAGCGATAGCCTATGCGCACGAATAAGGTTCGATTCCAAGTGTACTCCGTGCCTATGTTAAAGCTTTCCGCATTATCGTTAGGCTTGGTGAGTTGTCCTAACAACGCGAGCCGATGCTGCGGGTGATGCTGCCAAAGGGCATAACTAAAGCCGAGCAAAAACGTAGTTGGGGGTGTGATAACATCAAAATGGGTCTCCTGCACGCGGCCTTCTCCGCCAATCATGGGACGTTCTAAACGGCCTTTGGGACGGCCGTCAAACCCAAAATGTCGGATAGCCATGCCCATTTGCACGCCAGTATCCCCTACACGATAGAAAATGCCCAGGTCTAAGAGCACTGTCTGCGCAACCAATCCAGCCACGCTTTCCCGCACGTAGCGTGCCGTGAGGCCATAGCTAAACAGATCGGTCAACGGCTGAGCAAACGAAACCCCTAAAGCTACATCTCGGAACTGAAACATTTCTCCGGTGCCATAAGGCTGAAACTCGGTAGTAACCGGCATTTCGCCCGAGTCCAGCATTTGCAGGCTCAGCCCTAAGCGGACGCCACTTCGAGAAAGCGGTACAAGCAGCGCCCAATAATCGAGCCGCACATCGACAAAATAAGCCGTATGACCTAGGCCAATCTGAAACTTCTCGACCTGCGCTGCTAAGGCGGGATTCCAAAACAGCGCCGAAGCATCGAAGGCATGGGCAACTACCGTTTCGCCTAAAGCAGCCGAACGCGCATCAAGCGGAATCTTCAAGAACTGAAACCCTGATGTACCCGCCCGGTCTCGCCCATAAGAAGGCAAAAGTTGCGCATAGGCTGTCCGGCCGAGCGCTACCACGCCCAGTAAAAGGCATACAAGCACCCGTTTTAGCAGCTTAAAACGCATAGGAAATACCCAACAACACATGACGCGGAGGCAGAAAGCGCGCAGGGTTAAGTGGGGGCAGTCCGGCCGTACGCGGGTCTTCATAGCGCGGGTCACGCACATCGATAGGCACATCAAAGTTACGGTTACCGCGCAAGGCAGCGAAATTCGTTTTCTGTGGGTCTACGTCTGGATAGGCTTTACCTGTGACCGGGTTGATGATCACACTGTTTTTCTGGTTGAACAGGTTGGTGACTTCCAAGGAAAGCTCCAAATCGGTTCGTCCCAAACGAATGCGTCGGCGTAGCGCCAGGTCGAACCACCACCAGGGCTCACCTAGACGGCTATAGCGCGCTGTTGGCGCAGAGACAAGCTCATAAATCGGCCTCCAGTTAGGTTCGCCCGTAAAGGGATTCGTTTGATAGCCCTTGAACTCGGCCGGGGTATAGCGCTGTCCACTTCGAAACGTTGAGGACAGGAACACTTGCAATCGGTTCAAGCCAGGGAGCCCCAGTAAAGGCTGGGGTCGATCATACGTAAATGTCACGCTGGCCTTTGCGTCGAGCGGCCGGTCCCAAGCCAGTGGTGTCTCGAATGTGTTTTCAATGTCGCCTCGGGCCAAAAATTGCACCAAAGCGTCATTGTTGGTTGAGCTTAGTCCGGTAGCCCGAGAGAAGGTACCGGCTATTTGCCCAAGAAACCAGTCGCCAATGCGTTTGAGGTAACTGGCTTCTAGCCCGCGCACGCGCGCAAAGTCCCCATTAATGCGGAAGGCACGGACGGTCTCGCGGCCGGTGGGATCACGAATAACGACGTTTTCAACGGTGATAAAATCATACTTATCTCGCCAGAAAGCCGTTAGGCTGAGCACATCGTTGCTGCTAAGCTGGTAGCGCAGGCCCAGCTCGTAGGAGATGTCCACTTCCGGGTTTAGGTTAGGATTACCCAAGTCGGCAAAAAACGATCGGTCTTGGTAAAACGGGTCGAGTCCTGCATAGACGAACGTTGGGTGGGGCAGGCGCGTGGAGCGGCCGTAATTGAAAAAGAGCACCTGATTTTCCCGAATAGGAAACGACACGCGCAGCCGGGGTAGTAGGAAGAACTTGGTACGCAGCCCTAAAAAAGGCACGGTGCCGTCTTTATAGGCTTGGCGGACCGTTTCCAGAATAGGCGCCCTGGGGTCCTCTACCAGTCGATCGACGTAGCGTCCGGGCGACCACCATTCTAGTCGGAGCCCGGTATTGAGAATGAGCCCCCGGTAGCGTACTTGTCCGGTTGCGAACAACGCCCCTCGGCGCGGCTTAACACGCCAAATGTCCGCACTTTCACCCAATCGACCGGTAGCTTCAGCGGTTTCTGAACCAATCGGTGCGCCTACCCAGGGTCGAATCACATCGATCCATTGGTAGTCGTTCAACTTGACCTCCAGGCCTGCATTCAAGCGATGGTTTCGGTCTACCGAGAAGAGCGTATAGCTGCCCAGCAACGTCCATTCTTCGGCGAAGTGATCGTGAAAGCGTGTAGCAATACCTCCGTTGTTGAATAGTCCAGGCCCAGGAAGCACAAAAAGCGCGTTTGGATCGAAGGGTTGGCCATTTTCATCCACGAAAAGGGCTGCAGGATAGGTGACGATGCTACTTGGGTCCAGCTCGCTGGTCACAGCCCGGGGCCGCCAGCGCCGCCCGTTGGCATCGGCACGCAGCCGGGTGAATAGGCGGCTAAGCTGCACTTCATAAAATGAGCGCTCATTGATCACATGCGAAGCTTTCAAATAAGCCAGCACGTTGTCGTGCGCAAAAGTATTGGCATTTTCAGGTTGAAGGATGAAAGCGTACTGGAAGCCCGGTGCAACCACCGCCTCGTTGCCCGTTACCTGCAACATGCGGGTGTTTTGGTTGACAGTCAAGGAGCGCTGATAAGCGCCTTGCAGCTTTAACCCAGGCCAGGGGGCATAGGTAAGCTTTAAAAAGCCATTCCAGCGATTGTTGGCCCGTGGCAGCAGAAAATTCCAGCGCACCAGGGAGGAGCGCACCGAGTCGGGATCGGAGACGTGCCGTGTAAATCCATCAGAGAGCTGGACCTGACCAGCGGCAAAGAAGCGAAGCTTCTGGGTGCCGAGCGGCCCACCAAAGGTTAGCTCGTAGAGGTCTTCGTGAAAGTTGCTGCCCCAGCTTTCGTTCAGGCTGCCGAAGTTATCCCGCTTGTGCGTAAAGGTGCCCGAAAAGCGCTCGCCGCCTTCGCGGGTTTGGATGCTCACCACACCTGAGGTGACGTCGCCATAGCGGGCATCAAGGCCGCCTGTGATGACTTCGACTTCCTGAAAAGCGTTGGTGCCTAAATCGAGTCCAAAGCCTGTACCTGCCAGTGGGTCGCGGGCTGAAACGCCGTCGACATAGTAGCCAGTTTCATAGGCACGCCCACCCCGAATGTACAGGCCCGTCGGGTCACGCAGCACCCCTGCCTGCTGACCAACGACTTCCTGCACCGAGCGCAACGGTGCCGCTTCGATCTGCTCACGGGAAACCACATAGGCACTAGAGGACTGTTCTACATCGATCAGCGGGCGCGCACCGACTACCACCACTTCTTCCCCCACCACAACCTGCTCGCGTAGCGTGACCTCCAGCGCAGTTACTTCACCCTCGCGCACGCGCACCCCTGTAAAAAGCACCGTTTCAAACCCTACAAATGACACGCGCACCGAATACTCCCCCGGGCGCAATCCATCAATGCGAAAACGTCCCTCCAGATCGGTTGCTGCACCGTAGGCTGTGCCTACAACGATCACGTTCACACCAGGTAACGGCTCCCCGCGTTCGTCGCGTACCCTGCCTGCCAAGCTCCCCTGGGCTTGCGCCGGCAAGGTCCACAACAACAAGAAAACCAGCAGTCCTAGTTTTTGTAGTCTGTATGTAGCAATAGGGGCACTCATCGTTGGGGGAATCCAAGACTTTGCAGCAACCGCATGACAGCCTGGCGGCCGGCTTCTGGATCGCCATCAGCACCAACCAGCTCAGGTCCGCCGGTGAGCTCATTCACCAATGGCAACCCAAAGAGCGCTACACGCGCATCTGCGCTTATCGAAGCTATGGTACGTGGACGCGGCCATGGACGTCGCTGCCCAGCTCGGTTTAAATACTGATAGTCTGCTTCGTACAAAGGCACAACTGCTCCGCCCTCGGCAAAGTACGGCAGCTCGTTAATAAAGAACCGATGGGCTTTAAGCGGTGGCAGCGACTCTCCGGTGCGGGGCAGCACATTTACAGGTGTAATGGCTGCACCACTAGCCAACTCGAGCCGCCGCACCGAATCGGGCAGCACAAGCAAATCACTTAGCGGAAGCATCAAAATAGCAGGATTGCCTAAGTTGGCCTCTGGGTCACGCGGCTGGGTAACCGGACTATGCACCAAGATGCGCCCGCCTTGCTCGAAGAACAGATCCATAACCCCAGCAGCATAGGGCAAGTTGTTGCCCACAATGCTGTTGACGGTTGCAGTTGAAACCCAGTAGATATAGTCCCAAAGCGCTAGGGTTTGCCGCAATGTTGGGTCGGCTACTGGAGGCAGTGCATCAGAGCGCGGCGTATTGCCTGCCGAACCAGTCACATAGGGTTGGGAGAGGTCCCATTCATCGATAGGCATTCCCGCAGGCAGATAGTCGCGCAAAATCGCCCGATGATAGGCCATAACCACCCCACCGGTGGCCTTGCGATAGTCGTTTACAAGCAACACCCGGCTTTTAGGCTTTTTAACATGCCAGGTGTAGTGGACAAGACGACTGCGGGCCTCGGCCTGATCCACTGCCCGCACATACAACGTGTTCTCCGCATCAAGACGCAACCCAGGCACTTCGATGGTTGTAGAGCGGAATGCACGCCCCGTGTATACCCGAGCGCTGGTCTCAAGCTGCAGGGGGTCGTCCCGGTCAACGTTGCCCACAAACGTCACAAAGTCAACTTCGGGCGGCAACGCAACAAACTGGCTCGAGTCGTTGAAGCTCACCTCAATGCGGGCTAGGTTTATAGCGCCGTCGGGATCGGAAACCTGCCAGCTAAAAGAAAAGACCGGGAACGTGGTATCTGGAGGCAGCTCAAAACCCACCAAACGGATTTCAGGAGGTGAGTTGCGAATGGGGAAGACCGTGCGCGCCGGTGTGGGATCGGCCAGAGCTTCATTGTCAATCGCGCGCACTTCGAAAACCACGTCGGCGGTCTGACTCCCTGCTTCTATAGGCAGTACGATTAGCGTGTCGTTTCGCGTAGTCCGAATCCAGCCAGGGGGACTTAAGCCCAGCGCGTAATAACGCAGCTCATAAGCCACGACATAGCCATCCGGGTCGTCGCCTGTCCAAGCTACATACACTGTGCTGACGAGGCGCTCGGGAAGCTTGTCGACCAGCGAGCTGTCGCGTACGCTCAGGTACGTCTCGGGAGGCTGGTTCGGTAGGGGCGTCCCCATAAAACCGGTATCGCAGCCGCCCAGCATCAATCCGCTTAGGAAGCCTATTTTTAGCAGCGTGCGCATGGGATGCGGTTTTGCATTTGCGTGGGCGGCAAGCCTAGAAGGCTGCCGCCCACGCAACATAGGCCGATTACTTCATGCGCACAATGGTGCGCGTGGCTGTTCCGGATTCGGTAGTTAAGCGCACGACATAAAGCCCATTGGAGAGATTCCGGCCATCCAGCTTCATTTCATGGATACCGGCTGGCTGCACGCCTTCAACGAGCACAGCGACTCGGCGCCCTAGCAGGTCAAACACCTCAAGTCGTACTGGCCCTGTTTGGGGCAGCGCATAGCGCAGCGTAGTCAACTCAGCAAATGGGTTCGGGTAGTTTGGCAAGAGCCCAAACGTGGCTGGCAGATGTTCCCGTAGCTCTACATCGGTAATGGTGCCGATGTCGGTAGCTGGATCTTCAGGCACCAGCTTGTACTCGCCGAACGAATACCACCAGATGCCCTGAATAAAGCTCACCTGGTCACCTGCGCGGAACGTGTTTACAGCAAAGTCTGAAGCCACCGCATTCGATCGATCATCGGCTTTGACTTTGTTTGCAGCCGTGCCATCTGATGAGAAAGACCATTCTCCAAAGCCTTCATCAGGACTGATGATTGTCACATTCTCAAAGCGCACGAGCATGCCTTCATGGGCTTCGGCAATGGCTAAGTCCCGCATGGCGTTGGTGGTGACCGTTTTATAGCCGTAGAAGTCGCCTCTGCCCTCACGGGTAAGGGTCACATTGCGCAGTTCGGTTACATCAAAGTTTTCGCGGATCTCTGCCCGCGTGATATGCAAGCGGTCGCCCCGTTGGAGCGTGTCGCGCACGCCGCTTGGCAGGTTGAGTAAGATGCCTGACCACGGTCCCAGGTTAGGATCGTCCTGTACAGCAACCAAACCTGAAACCGACGGCTGGCTTTGGACGACGACGTGCAAATCCATGTTGGTCGTGATCCCAGCAAAAGGACTGCCACCCGGTCCACCTGTGGCGGTCTCTTGAATATGAGCTACCTGTGTAATACCGCCATAAAGCACACGGTAGTTCTGATTAGGCGAGCGCGTGCGCGCACCGGTGTTGTCTTCGGCTTCGACCCAGTAGATTACAAAGTCACCATCGGGCGCTGCAGGAATTTGCGCTTGGTAGACGGCCTGCACACCTGGGCCCATGGCCTTACCCCCCGCAGCCGTAGCCTGCACCACTTGGGTATCGGGATTCGAGCTGGTGTAGTAGTGCACCTCTACGCGCGCAAGCTGTCGGTTGGGATCGGGAGCCACTTCAATGGTAACCGTTACTGGTTCGTTACCCGGGACAGAGGTAGGCCGTCCCACACTGGAAATCACTGGGGGTGATTCCACCAATTCCAGATCACTATCCTCAAAAGGTGCCAGCCGCAACATGGCGCCCGGGGGCAGTGCCCCTAAGTCAAAGGCCTCAAAGTACCCCCGGAAAACAACAAATCCTTGCACATTGATGAGCGCACCAGGGGGCGGGGGCTGGAAGGGACTGTTCGTTGGACGTTTGTTGTATTCAGCAGGATAATTGGCGCGATCGTTTCGGAAACGCAGCGAAATGTCGTCGGCCTGCACAAACGTCTGTCCTCCATCCGAAGAAAAAAGCCAGTTTGGCCGTCCCTGATCCGCCAGCGTACTGCGCAGCATTGTGGCCTGTTCAATCCGGACGTACTGGTTATTGAGCCGGGCGAAATTGTCCCAGTTCACTTGTACCTTTCCCTCAGCCACGTTCATGTTGAGATCGGCTGTCGTAACCACCACGGGATCAAGCAGCGAATCAGGCAGACCTAGATTAGCATAAGATCCCAAAAATTCGATATTTAATGGAACAATCTGAATTGTATTATCGAAATAGGTGACCACAGCTGTAAACGTGGCTACATCCCCTTTTGCCAGATTTTTTAGTCCGGTTGTCTCGTAAGCGCCGTCGACAACTTGAATGGTCATGCCCTCTGGGCCTTGGGAAACCGCTGCGGTGTCGCGCACAAAGACGTGCAGACGCGCAGGAACCCCATCTGAAGTGAGCCCAGCGAGTCCGGAGTTTAATGGGTCACTCATCACAACTGCTGTAAACCGTACGGTATCGCCGGTTAAGGGGGATCGGATGAGCTGGTTAATGCGGGCGGCGGTCAGCGACGTGCCCAGCTGTTTGAGCAGTGCTAGGCTATCTGGATGAAGCTGGTTAATTTCGCGCACCGTCACCTCTTTAATCTGAGCCTTTGTAGGCATAGCCAGCAAGAGGCTCAGTACCCACAGTATGGTAGCAATGCGTCGCATGGCAGTAGTAGGTTTGGTTATTTGAGAATCACGAACTTTCCGCGTTGGACCTCGCCGGTTTCAAGGTCCTTCACGGTGAAGAGATAAAGTCCGGCAGCCAGTTCAAGGCCGTTTTCCGAAAGCAAATCCCAAGCGTGCTCGCCCCCACTAAGCTGCCGGCCGGGAGCACTGAAGTCATTAAACCAGCGGATATCACCCTGGTAGGTGGCCGCATCGTGATAGAGGGTTTTGACAATTTCCCCAGCCAGTGTGTAAATGCGGATTTCGCAACGCGCGGGCAAGTTGTAGAAATAGAGCTTGCGGGTGCGGCTGGTCCCGCCGTCCCAGGCTGCTCCAGCGCGATAAGGGTTAGGATAAACACCTACGGAACCGCGTGGGGTGGGGGTAGTCCCTGGGAAGAGGCGCAAAGCGCTAGCGACGCGAGAAGACTCCAGTGGGGCTAAGCCAGCTTCTGGGTCGCCTTCGTCGAAAGCAGTTACAATAAACAGATACTGCCAGCCCGCCCGCAGGTTGGGCATTTCAAAGCGATACCAATATTGGGTGGTATCCCCTGGGAAGGTGATGGGCTCCGGCAGCCGGATTGCTTCAAAGCCGGTGTTAAAGCCTATGCGATTGCCCGGTTTGTCATATTGCGCAATCAAGACAGCACGGTCGAGCAAGTTGCCACGCAGGTCGTCGCCCGGGTTGGAGCGATAGATGCGGTAGCCTTCAAAGTCGCGGCGTCCCGTGACCGGATCGATCGCTGCCTCAGCACTGCGATCCCAGTAGAGCACTACGCCGGTGTGCAATTGGCCAGTCTGGGGATCAGGTTCTGTGGTAAATTCTGCCCGCACGCGTGGCGCCGGTGGTGGCTCGGGAATCAAATACCGATCTAGGCGACCGTTGCCGTTTACGTCTTCGCCAGGATCCAAGCGACCGTTATAGTTCTGGTCTTCTCCCGCATAGGTACGCCGAGCCCAGAACAGGTTGGTGTAAAGCAAGCGGCGGCTTTCGTCGTTGTCGATAGGACGTGCTGCAAGCCCTTGATAGGCTTCCGGCTTAAGCGCTCCAACAAAGGCAAAGGTCACCCGGAGCGTATCTCCTGGCAGTACCTGCCCAAAGGGGCCAACCGAGGTCAGGCCAATCCAGTTACCTTGGGCCCGTTGGCCGGCGGTACGCAGCTCTTCACGCCAGACCCTAAGCGCTTCAAGATAGGCTGGATCCTGGCAAGCCAAATCATGCACCCCTCGACATCCTCCATAGTCTGCCGGGTTAGGATAGGGCGTGCCCATGCGCTGGTAACGTGTGCGGTCGTCGGTAGGTCGCGAACGCTCGTCGGTGCCCCCACTGAACAGCCACCAGCGCGGATTAACCACGGGTGGCGTGTAGCCATCGCGCACGTATTCTTCAGCGACGTTCGGGTGAAAGAAGCGGTACTGCCCACTGCGCGGATCACGCCACTCCGCCCCTAAAAAGGCAATGGCTCCATAGGTATTAATGGATTCTTCTGTCCCTCCCGCATTAAAGGCATAGGTAGCATGCAGCGTGTCAATAAATCCTACACCATTCTTGTTGAAAAAGGCGCTGCCTTGATCTTGGGTCGTGTTAACATTGCGCACGACCAAGTCGTGGAAGAGGCCTACGTAGACGCTATCCCAAGGCTGATTGCTAAGGTTGATGAGGTCAAAGTTGAGGATGACAAAGCTTTCGGTAAAAGCGAAATTCCAGGCATAGCTGGTTTGCAGGATCTTAACCCCTAGCTGCCCAGCAGGATCTGGCATCGGAATACGGGTGCCCGGAAGAAAACGTGCAGTGTCGGTATAAGCCGTCAGAAAATCCTGATGACTCGTAGCGATGCGGGTAAAAACCGGCGAGGTAGGCAGCGTAGAGCGCTCAACGATGGGCTCCAAGGGAGCTAGCTCGTACCCTTCTGCCCCTGGGCGATAGCCGCCCGAAGAGGTGATGGCTCCCGTACGCACCGTAATGAGACCGTCGCGACGCACTGCCCCAATCCACAGGCCAGCTTCAAACAAGTGCTCTACACCGGAATCCAGGGGGTATTCAAACGAAGGTGGTCCTGCAGGGTTATTGCGGACGTTAGCCCGGCCCACAAAGCCGGCGTTGGTAATGGTCAGCCCTACGTTGCCAATGTTCACCACTGCTTCCTCAAATCCCTGGGCCCACCCCACTTCTACACAGCCTATACAGAAAACGCCAATTAAAAAGCGCTTCCAAAAAGTAGACCTAGGACAACACGGCAAACCCATAGCTTGAAGCTGCAAAACTGCCGCGAAGAACACTGCTAAAAGCTACACGGATTCCGCGAAGGATACAAGTCCGCAGACAGCATCATTCGCCAAAAAGCATTTTAACAAACCGTAATGCCGCGATACTTCACACCTTTAATGGGACAGGCACTGTAGTTTTAGCCCGTGTGCTTTCCACGCAACCCACTTGTGAACCTAACCTAAAGTTTTCCTATGCGACGCTTACTGAGCTTTTGGCTCCTTTGGGCAGGACTTTCCGTAGTGGCCTACGGCCAAGGTGTCACCACTGCTGCCTTAACCGGAACGGTTACCGACGAGCGGGGCGATCCGCTACCTGGAGCCAACGTGGTGGCTATTCATGAACCTACCGGTAGCACGTACGGCACCATTACGCAAGCAGACGGGCGTTATGCCCTTTTAAACCTCAGGCCAGGCGGGCCTTACACGGTAACTGTGTCCTTTGTGGGGTACCAAACGCGTCGAGAAACCGACCTGATGCTGCCTTTGGGTCAAGCGCGCGTGTTGGACTTTGCCTTGGCCGAGGCTACGGTCCAGCTCGAGGCCCTCGAGGTAGTGGGCGTTCGTAGCTCGGTTCTCAATTCCGACCGCACCGGTGCTAGCACGAACATCGACGCCCAAACTATCGAGCGCTTACCTACCATTACACGCAGCCTGGCCGACTTCACGCGCCTAACGCCTCAAGCGAGCGGAGGCTTTTCACTGGCGGGCCGTAACAATCGCTACAACAACATCCAGATCGATGGGGCTACGTTAAACGACGTCTTTGGCCTCTCCGGAACGGGTATGCCTGGCGGACAGGCCGACGCGCAACCCATCTCGCTGGATGCAATCCAAGAATTCAATATCGACATTGCACCCTTTGACGTCCGCTACAACGGCTTTACTGGCGGCGCGATTAATGCGATCACCAAAAGCGGCTCCAACCGCCTAAGTGGATCGGTACGTTACCTGGGTCGAAACCAGAACTTTGTGGGTGATCTTAAAACGCCTGCTGGCGAAACCGTCCCCTTCGGCGACTTCTCGGAGTATACGCTGGTCGGCAACATCGGTGGCCCTATCCAACCCAACCGTGCGTTCTTCTTCGTCAATGCGGAATATCAGCGCCGAAAAACACCCCTCGACGTGGGCATTGTGGGCAGCCGGGCCGCAACCATCTTTAACGTGACAGCCGATTCTCTAAACCGCATCATTAACCTTGCCCGCACGCGCTACGGCTATGATCCAGGCAGCTATGATCCGCTTTCGAACGGTACGGATAACTTAAAGCTACTGGCCAAAATCGACTGGAATCTGGCCGCTGGCCATCGGCTAACGCTGCGCCATAATTACGTCAACGCCAATAAAGACGAAGGCATTAACCGCGGCGCCTTTAGCTTCGACCTGTCCAACCGGCGCTGGATTTTTGAGAGCGTGCAGCACTCGAGTGTGCTGGAGCTCAAAAGCACCTTTGGTACCAACTTGTTCAACGAAGCCCGGCTGGTCTACACGCGCATTCGCGATAAACGAACCGTCCAAGCCGAGCCGTTTCCTCAGGTCAGCATCCTGGTCAACGGCCGCTATACAGTCAATCTGGGCATCGACCGCTTCTCCCAAGCCAACGCCTTAGACCAAGACCTATGGGAGTTGACCAACAACCTGACCTACTTCCGGGGGAAACACACCTTCACCCTCGGGACCAGCAATCAAATCTACCGTTTCAGCAACCTGTTTATCCAGGATTACTACGGCGCGTATGAATTTAACAGCATTGCCGACTTTGAGGCAGGACGGCCGTCGCGCTACTACTTTAGCTATTCGCTCCTGAACAATCCTCAACCACGAGCTGAGTTTACCGCCTACCAGCTCGGTTTCTACGTGCAAGACCAGTATCAGGCCACACCATACCTTAGTGTAACCTTAGGCCTGCGCGTGGACGTACCCCTGTATCCGGATAAACCACTGGACAACCCCGCTGTGCCTGAAGCTTTCCCTGGCTACCGAACCTCTACCACGGCCAGTGGTAACCTGCTCTGGTCGCCGCGCCTGGGCTTCAACTGGGATCTTTCCAAAGGCGACCGCACCACACAGCTCCGTGGGGGCACAGGCATTTTCTCTGGCCGCACCCCGTTTGTGTGGATCTCCAACCAGTACAGCAATACCGGGGTAGATTTTGGACGCGTTGATGCCCGCAATCTGCCTGCGGGATGCTTTGTGCCTACACCGGATCCAAGCGCTCAGCCGCGTCCTGGAACGGCCTTGGGTACTACCTGCGGCCTGGCACCCATCACCACCACCGAGGTTAACCTGATCGAAGCAGACTTCAAGTTTCCACAGGTCTGGCGTACCGATTTGGCCCTCGATCAGCGATTGCCCTATGGACTAATCGGCACCGTAGAGTTCCTCTATTCGAAAACCTTGAACGACGTTGTCTTTGAGAACCTGAACATCGTGCGGACAGGCACAGCGCAGGGGGGCCGGGTGCTCTACGGACAGCCGAGCTTCAACGGCCGAACCGAGCGCAAAGACCCGCGCTTTACAAACGCCATCCTGCTTAAAAACACCGACAAAGGCTACAGCACAAGCCTAACCCTTGGGGTGCAGCGCGAAACCCAATCCGAGGGGCTAGGAGGTGCACTTTTCTACACCTGGAACCGTGCTGAAAATGTTAACAATGCCACTTCAAGCCGGGCTATTTCGAACTGGCAGTTTAACGAAGCCCGCGACGTGAATAACCCTGAGCTGGCCACAGCCGACTTTGAAGTGCGCCATCGCATTTTAGCCCACCTGTCTTACCGTGTGCGCTACCAGCGCCGCTTTGCCACAACGGTTATGCTAGTCTATGAAGGGCGCTCGGGCAGCCCCTTCACCTGGATCTATAACGGCAACGCAAACGCCGACACGCGCCGCGACAACGATCCAATCTACGTACCCGCCAACGCCAACGAGATCGTCTTTACAGCCGACTCGCCTGGAGGCTGGAACGAACTCAATGCCTTCATCGAAAGCGAACCCAGCCTTCGGAAATATCGCGGTCAGATTGTGCCGCGCAATTCGGCCCGCACACCTTGGCGCAACCTGCTGGACCTGAACGTGGTGCAGGAAATCCAAACCCTCCGCAACCAGCGCCTGGAAATCACGGCCACGCTACTGAACGTGCTGAACCTTCTCAACAGCGACTGGGGCAACGTCCGCTACGCCTCGTTTGAAACCGTTCCGCTGCTCGACTTCCAGGGCTATGATGCCCAGGGCCGCGCCATTGTGCGCTTTAGGCCGATCAGTGACCGGGACGACCTACTCGTCACCGACAACCTGGCTTCGCGTTGGCAGCTTCAGCTTGGCGTGCGTTACGTGTTTTAATAGCCCTCGCTGCAGCTTCGAAGGCCCTGCCTGCACAGAGGCAGGGCCTTTTTATTTTAGGGCTTTTGCCGATTGGGTCCCACAGAAACTTCGATGAGCTTCAAAATGCGTTTGTACTGGTCCGTCCAGCTCGAAGGCTCTTCAAAACCGTGGCCCTCGACCGGATAGACAGCGAGCTCCCAGTTTTCTTTGCCTAGCTCAATGAGGCGCTGCACCAGCCGAAAGATATCCTGCGGCTGCACATTGGTGTCTACCAGTCCATGGCACATCAGCAAGGGGTCTTGCAACCCCTCAGCGTGGTAAATAGGTGAGGAACGCACATATGCGAGCGAATCGGTTTCCGGTGTATTCAAAATATTTGACGTATAGGGGTGATTGTAGTGGGCCCAGTCGGTTACCGCCCGCAGTGCAGCCCCACCACCAAAATGTTCGCTTGCTGTAAACAGCGCCATGAGCGTCAAAAAACCTCCGTAAGAGCCGCCGTAGATGAACACGCGCTCGGGCGGGATGCCATAATGCTCTTGGACATAGCGCGAAGCATCCACATAGTCTTGCAAATCACGACCGCCCATGTGCCGGTAGATAGCTGTCCGCCAGTTGCGCCCATAGCCGGCCGAGCCCCGATAGTCGAGGTCGAGTACTAAGTAGCCCAGGTCAGCCAGTAGATTGTGGAACATGTATTCGCGGAAGTAGCTGCTCCACCAGCGATGTACATTTTGCAGGTATCCGGCACCATGCACAAAAAAGACAGCCGCCCCGTTGAGCACGTCGGGTTCATAGACGCGGGCCGGTACGCGTGCCCCGTCGGAAGCTTCGATCAAACGGATTTCCGGATCACGCCAGGGATAGGCCAGCCATTCCTCAGTAGGCGAATGCGTAAGCCGCTGCGGCTCAGCAGGCCGCCCGCGCCGTAGTGGCTGCAGGTAAATCTCTGGGGGTCGGTTACTGTAAGAATAAAGTATACCCATCGTCTGTTCGTCAGGGCTGAGCACCACATCGTTGCGGCCGGGCAGCGTCGTTAGGCGCTCTCGCGGCCCACCGTCGATAGGCATGCGGTAAAAGTGGCGTTCAAAAGGCGAGCCTTCGCTACTTGTAAAGTACCAGTAGCGGCCGTCGCGAGAGATAAAAGGGTCGAATACTTCAAAAGGACCATCAGTCAGCTGTCGGACCTGGCCCGTTTCGACATCGACCACGTACAGATGGCTGTAGCCGGTACGTTCGCTTTGGAAGTAGAAGTGCCGATTGTCGGGAAGCCAGCCCATGGTGCTGCGCCCGCCAAACCAAGAAATGCCTGGTCCAGCAATCCACGCTTCGTCATGCTGGCGGTCGAGTACAGTCAGCTGGCCTGTTTGGGGGTCCAGTCGAGCAATCCAGCGATCTTTGTTGTCTCGCGCGCGAATCTCTAGCACCGCGTAGTGCCCATCCCCGCTCCAATAAGGACCATAAGCATAGAGAAAGCGCTTGGTTTTTTGCGTGTCGGGTTTGATGCCCTGCTGTTGAAGATATTCCGGAACATCGTAAGCACCGGGCACCTGATGCAGGTTGACCAGGTAGGTCGTGTCGCGCAGCAGATCCTGCACGTAGAGCTCAAAGCTTCCAGGCGGCACCCCTACCTTAGGCCGAGCTTGCCTGGACTGCGCATAACCCGACTCCGTTACGTAGTCCATAACGGCCGTAGACTTTTCCTGGGGTGGGTTGGTTGTCAGTGCAAACGTGACGAAACGTCCCGTAGGATCAAGCTGGAGCTGGGTAACTTCTTTTTCGCCGTAGTAAAACGTAGGAGGGAGATTTTCAGCCTTCCGATCCTGCTCTTGGGCTTTTTCCCGAGCTTCGCGTGCTTCCGCGTGCTTACGAATCACCTCAAAGAGCGCCCGCTGCTGCGCTTGGAGAAAGGCATCTTGACCGTCTGGTTTGCGTTCACGGGGTTCGCTGCCACGTCGCAGGTCGGTAAGCTGCACAAGCCCACCCGTGCGCAAGTCCAATTGAAATAGGTTGTTGTTTTTGACAAACACAACGGCTTGGCCATCGGGCGTAAAGCGCGGGGTACTTTCAACCTCAACGGTGCGCGTCAAGCGCGTAAGCCGACGTGTTTGCCGATCGTACAGGTACAGATCGCCCTCACGGACAAAGACTTTCCGCCGAAAGTCCGCATCGTACACCCACATGCCGTGATGCCAACCGTCGAAAGCGGGTGGCAGATGGCGCCGCTCCTCTGGCGAGACTTTTTCCGGTACACCTCCACTACGCGCAACCTTAAAAAGCGAATCTGAAGGAAACTGTCCTTTGGGATTCCACCAAAAATAAAGAAACTGCCCATCTTCTGACCAAAAGGGGTCGGAGGGCCAAGCCCCAATCCACGTCTTGGGGTCTTGCATAATTTGCTCGATCCTAAGGCGTGGCTGCCCCAAGCTTTGGGCCACGCAAACCCCAAGCAGGATCCCTACAGCAATCAAGCGTTTCATGGTTACAGCAGGCTGAATGCCAAACAGGTTGGGGCCAAAATAATTGACAACCTGTAAAAGGAAAAGCCAATGCCACCGCCTGCAGACGTTGAAGCGCTCTACCGCTATCTGCAGGCGCAGGCCTGGGAGCCTGCGCTTGAGGTGCTGTATCAGAACCGGATGTCGCTGGCTATTGACCCCCTCCTGCAACAAGCAACGCAAGTGCTGCTTAACGCGCTTCGCGCGTACGTCAACAGTGTGCCCAAGGAAGTGCTCGAAAAGTTGTTTCTGCTGCATACCGGGCAGCTTTTTAGGCTTCCGGAAGATTTCTTTGCCGACGTGGTCGTGGCCCTGGTCGAGCGCCACGCAGACCGCCCCGAAGTTGCCCAAGCTTATGCCCGTTGGCTTCCCGAACATCCGCTGTGCGCTCCTTACATGACCCCAATGCACACGGAACCCGTTTGGGAAGCGTGGGACGGTTTTGCTGTGAAACGCTACGTACCGACACGCTGCCTTACGCCGCCTTCACTGTTTCGCTCGCGTCAGGAGGCTGTGTTTTTTCAGGCCGTGCGCGAGGTGTTTCTAACCTATCTGGTTTATCCAAACGTAGCCTTGAGCTGTTTGCTGGACTATGAACAGCTTGCCGATGCGCTGACCGAGGCCGAACGCAGCTATGTCTTTCGAGCCCAGGTCGACTGTGTTGTGTTCGATCCAGACCAAGACTACCGACCCTGTTTTTGTTTTGAACTGGACAGTCCACTACACGCGGCTCCTGAGCGCCAAGCACGCGACCAAACCAAAGCCCGGATTTTAGGGCTTGCAGGACTGGTGCTGTATCGCATACGCCCACCCGCAACACCGCCAGATCGCCAGGCGTACGTTCGGCTCCTACGCCGATTGCTGGCCCAAGCTACTCCGGATAAGCCCTAAGCGCACGCTGTTTGCATTTTTGCCTAATTGCTCCTCCGCCTTGAGGGGATCGAATCCTTTAGGTAGCCTTGGGCGTTTAGCGCTCTTGCCTTAGGGTAGGGGTTAGTGTATTTTTACACGCCTCTACCCACCTGACCCCGTAGCTCAGGTGGTAGAGCATCTGACTTTTAATCAGAGGGTCGCAGGTTCGAGTCCTGCCGGGGTCACTGCACAAGCCCGGGTGGCGGAATTGGTAGACGCGCCGTCTTGAGGGGGCGGTGCCCGTAAGGGCGTGCTGGTTCGAGTCCAGTCCCGGGCACGCCTGGTCATGCATAAAACACCCGTCACCAGAGGGTGGCGGGTGTTTTATTTCAATTAAGCTCATGTTGCGCCTCCTGCTGAAACAGCCATGCAGAAAGGGCAAAAAGTCCAACAAAAAAGCCGTTCAGCATCAGCAATTCTGCTGGTCCGCTCCATGGATAGCCTAGGCGCGCGATGCATGCAATTGCGGTCACCAGGCCTTGAGCAAGCGCCATAGCCCATAGCGCCCAGGCCATCCCTCGCGACCGAAAACGTGCCTTCACAATCCCAATTGCGCCAATCGCGAGCACCCCAAAGTACATCAGATTAGCCGGATCGCCGTCCTTTCCAATAATGCCAACGCCAAGGCTTAGCCAAACAAGCAGCACTGCAGCTGCCCCTGCAAGACCAACAGCTATGCGATAAGCCAATGATCTTCCAAATCGGACTGCTACCTCATAGGTAAGCCCAAGTCCTGCCAATAAAAAGGCAGCTGCGCCAAAATCGATTAAGCTCCAGGATACCGCATCTGTGAACTGCATTGCAAGCCAAGGCAGCAGCAGCACTAAGGTCAAACCGGCCCAGACACGACGGCGGCTGCGTCTTGAAACATCCATTTTCATAGATTGAGGCTGCCACGAGCTAAAAACGCAACTTCGAATTCCACAAAAGTTCCCTCTAAAATGCCGCGGGCTTTTTTGTTGCCTTCCTGAACCCCTATGCTCCTTGCAGAGTACACGTGATATGTCTTTCAACACGCTGCAAACAAAAGCGAATGCCATGATGTACGACACCGATAGCAGCGCCTACCCCCACCCGGACGAGTTTAAGGTCATGCGTCCGGAATACACGGAGCTCGAAGATGGCTACTACCGGGCAACCATAGAAATCACCCCTTTCAAAGTGGAGGGGGAAAGCCGCACCAAAGCGGGGGCGCGCCGCGTTGCCTTATACCGGGCAGCGCTCACCTATCGCTCTTACCATCCTTCTTACCGGGTCGAAAACCCTTATCCCGACGAATTCGTCGATCAGGAAGGCACGCGTTGGCGTCGCCTGCCTCCATCCCAGCAAGAACTGGGCGATTATGTTTTTATCAGCCCAGATGGGGAAGAAGACTATGCTACCATCGAGCAAATGTTGATGTGGGACATTCGACCAGCTATGCCAGAAGAGTGACTTGATGGTTTTTGCTTCTTTTGGTTGAAGGCGTCTGGGCTTCGGACGCCTTCTTTTTTGCAAGTTCAATATTTTACATTAAATTAGCAGCAACCCTAGCGGCCTTATGGGAGAACAGGTGCCACATGGTGAGGCGCTGGTCCGCGCTTTGAGGGCGCGTCATCGCAGTTTTGTTGACTGGGTAGTTGAGCTGCTACGCGGTCCGCTGGCCTATGCGCACACGCTATTGGCCGTCTGTCCCAACTCGGTAGCTGTTGTTGAAGCTGCGCTTGAAGCTGCAGCCGAGGCCAACGCGCCGCTGCTTTTTGCTGCTACGCTGAACCAGGTAGACTTAGATGGGGGTTATACCGGCTGGACGCCCCACACGTTAGCGCAATTTGTAGCCCAAAAGCGCCAGCATCTTGCCCTGGATTTGCCCGTGGTTTTGGGGCTAGATCATGGTGGTCCCTGGAAAAAAGACGTACATGCGCGCGATCGGCTTTCCTTTCAAGAAACCTTTCGCTCGGTGCTACGCACCATCGAGGCTTGCCTGGATGCCGGCTACGGTTTGCTGCACCTAGACCCTACGGTCGATCTGGAAGCGTCGCCCGGATCTCCCATACCGATTGACCGCATTGTTGAACGTACGGTCGCGCTTTTACAGCATGCGGAATCCTATCGCCAAGCACGTAAACTGCCTCCCGTTGCCTATGAAGTGGGCACGGAGGAAGTGGGCGGCGGCCTAGAGGCGGAAACCCGGATGGCTGCCTTTTTAGACCAACTCTGGAAGGCTTTAGATCGGGAAGGCTTGCCCCATCCTGTCTTTGTCGTAGGGGACATCGGAACGCAACTCGATACCTCGGATTTCGATTTTAAGCGTGCCCAACGGCTGGATGCCCTGGTGCGTCGCTATGGAGCCCTGATTAAAGGGCACTATACCGATGGTGTAACCCGACTTGAGCTTTACCCCAAGGCTGGCATTGGTGGAGCTAACGTAGGTCCGGGTCTGGCTGCGGTAGAATTTGAGGCTTTAGAAACCCTCATACACGAAGCCCGCCACCGAGGTTTGCCGGTCACGCTAGATATTGCACTCAAGCAAGCCGTTGTCGAAAGTGGCCGCTGGAAAAAATGGCTTCAGCCGGAAGAAAAAGATCTTCCCTTCGAGGCTCTCTCTCCAGAACGACAGCGCTGGCTTGTTGCTACGGGTAGTCGGTACGTATGGACGCACCCCGCGGTCCAAGCCGCACGGCGCCAGCTTTACGCGATGCTGGCTCCGTGGATTGATGCTCAGGCCTATGTGCGGGATCGACTGAAGGCTTATTTGCAAAAGTATTTCCACGCTTTCAACCTGATCGGCTTCAACGAACGGCTTCGGGCCCTTTGGCCGGGCTAAAAGGCGTTGCTTCAGCCGATGCTGCCAGCACGGTTTCCTTAATCTGATGCAACTTAGCCAAAGCCGCTTCATGGTCGGTCGGCAGATCGCCTCGAAAAAGTACCTCCTTAATTGCGCCCAGTGCCTTTCGCTCCGGACCCTGCAGCGTTGCCACCATCTCTTCAAACAAGGCAGCCCGCCGAAGCGCTTCATCCTTGATCGCCATCATGTATTCAAAAGCCGCGTCATGCTCGTTCGGAATGCGTCCTTCGAGCACTGCTTCCTTGATGGCCTCTTTGATCAGGCCTACAGCCACCCCTTCCGCTAAACCCAACACGCGCATGATCTCTTCCCCATCCACCGGCGGTTGAAAGTTGCGGATGCGATCTTTTTCTTCGACCTCTGCCATGCGCTGCTCTAGCCGATCGAACGCTTCCAGATAACGCCGTACGCGGCGCGGGTTTTTGGAGGTAACGTCGGCCCGCACAAGCAGCATAAGGTCTTCCAACGCATCGCCTGCTTCAAAGAGCAGTCGGCGGATGGCCGAATCGGTAACCTGTTCGTCGACCAAGGCCACTGGACGGTGATGCAGGCGAACAAGCTTTTGGACGTATTCCATCCGATGGTCTACAGGTAACTTAAGCCGCCGGAAAATGCGGGCAACCATCCGCGCTCCCAGCTCTTCATGCCCATGAAAGGTCCATCCTGTGCCAGGGACAAAACGTTTGACGACAGGCTTGGCAATGTCATGGAACAACGCTGCCCAACGCAGCCAAACGCCGTCTTCTTCGCAAGCACGGCTGGCATCCAGTGTAGCAAGGTTATCGACCACCTGCAGGGTATGATAGAAGTTGTCTTTATGCCGGTGGCCCTCGATCGTCTCCACCCCTTTTAAGGCGACCAGCTCTGGCAAGATGCGCTCTAAAATACCCGTTGCCTCCAGAATTTTAAAGCCTACAGAAGGCTGCGGTGCGCAGAGCATCTTCTGGAGTTCATCGGTGATACGCTCCTGGCTAAGGATATCGACCCGGTGGGCTTTTTCATGCATGGCTGCAAAGACCTCAGGAGCCACATGAAACCTGAGCTGGGCTGCAAAACGGGCTGCCCGAATCATGCGCAAGGGGTCATCTTCAAAGGTCTGCAGTGGGTCCAGTGGCGTGCGCAGCAACCGTCGGCGCAAATCTTGTCGACCGCAGAAGGGATCGATGAGTCTCCCGAAACGCTCCGGCCACAGGTCGAAGGCCATCGCGTTAATTGTAAAGTCGCGGCGCTGCAGGTCGTCTTCGAGCGTGCCATCTTCGACGATGGGCTTGCGGGAGTTTTTGCGATAGCTTTCCCGGCGGGCTGCAACGAATTCCAGTACAAATGTGCGCTGCTTGTCGGGCGCTGGAATGCGAATCGCTGCCGTGCCGAAATTCTCGTAAACGTGCACCGTATAGCCTCCTAGCGCCTGCGCCACCAGGCGCGCTAGCCGAATGCCACTTCCGGCACCTATCGTCACTAAATCGATATCGGTTGTCGGGCGATCCAGAAACAAGTCGCGTACGACCCCTCCCACGGCATACACTTCAATGCCCACCTGAGCGCCTAATTGGCCAATTTGTGCCAGCAGTGTGGCAAAAGGGCGCTGGGCCAGCCGGTCTTGTACACGCTTGGGCAACGTTGTCATAGGTCAAAAAGGAACGTCCAACTCCTTGTCGCCTGCTTAACGCAGGCGGGGCATCAAACGTTCAACGATATGCAACACCTGCAAGGCTTCCAACAAAGAGACGGGAACGGGCTGCTGCATCGCTAAGGCAGTTAGAAAGGCTTGCATCTCAGCTTGTTCAGAAGCTGCTGCTGCAGGTTCTAGCACCAGGCGGCAAGGCGCACCAGTGCAGCCTAAGTACAACTCCAAAAGCGATGGGCCTGCTTCTTGCCACAACAGGATCTGGGCGTAGGTACCACTGTGAAAACGCACGTTGCACGCCACAGCTTCTATCCAAGATTTGCCACGCACCGCCTCTCCATCGATCTGAAGCACGCTGGAGGAACGCGCCAGCGCACAGCATAAATCAATCGCTTCTGCCAGCCGCGCATGCCAAGGAACAACCCCTCCACCCCCAATGCGCTGCTGCACGAGCAGCAATGGAGGAACGCCTCTCGTGCTTGCGTGCAGCTTGGGATGGAATCGCCAGGGACGGCTAACGCCAACCTCCACGTGGGCTTCTTCGGCCAGCCGCCCCAGCCGTTCCAAGTCTTTCAACGAGGGGGCTGGCAGTCCGTCTACAAAACAGTGCACGCCTTCGCGAATAGCCAGCTCCAACACGCGGTAACGTTCGGCCGGGGGCACAGCCACCAAAACCACATCGTGCGCCCGTAGCCAGTCGACCAGCATTGCTTCGGGAAAGTCCAGCGTGTTTTGTGCCAGACGCGTCACCCGAGCCTGAGGCCAAACTGCCCGCACCGTAGCTAGGCGTCGCTGCGCTTCACGCCCGTTTCCAATCAGCCCAATGCGTAATACGTTTTTCATGCTGCCATAAGCTCCTTAAGCACACGCACATGCACCTCAAGCGCTGGCGCATCAAAAAGTACAAACCGTACCAGGCGTAGATGCTGCAACTTCGGGCCTTCTTCCAGAACCGTCTTTAGGGCAATTCGTGCAGCAGCTTCCAAAGGAAAACCAAAAGCTCCCGTAGAGATGGCTGGAAATGCTACGCTATGCAAACCATGCGCATCGGCCAGATGCAAGGCATTGCGGTAGGCAGCAGCCAATAGGGCATCCGAGGGTTCATCACGACCATAAACCGGTCCCAGCGCGTGGATCACGTAGCGGTTGGGCAATCGGAAAGCTGGTGTAATTACCGCCTGGCCGGGGTGAATCGGGGCCAGCGGTCGGCAGGCTTCTGCCAGCTCGGGTCCAGCCGCACGATGGATGGCACCAGCTACACCACCTCCAGGCATAAGCTGAGCATTAGCGGCATTGACAATGGCGTCTACGTCGGCCTGCGCCGTAATATCGCCTTGAACGAGCTCAAGACGGAGCGGTCCTTGCTGCATGCGCATCGTGTTTGTCCCAAGACACAATAAACTACATGCTGACTTTTAGGTGACTTTTTTGTTTTTTACAGCGGCCTGGCTTGAAGCGATGGAAGCCCGGCAAGCTGCATAACGTACAAATGAGCCAATTATTCGAACGAACGATTCAAAGGTTATGGTTCCTACCCATAAAATTACGCCACGGCGTGTTGTCATTACCGGCTTAGGTGCGGTAACCCCTATTGGGCTTTCTGCGCAGGCTTTCTGGGAAGCGATGATGCGTGGCGAAAGCGGTGCTGGCCCCATTACCCGATTCGATGCTTCCTGCTTCGACACGCGGTTTGCCTGCGAGCTTAAGGGGTTTGACCCGCTTAACTACATGGATCGCAAGCTGGCACGGCGGCTAGATCCTTATGCACAGTATGCCTTGGCAGCTGCTCGCCAAGCACTTCAGGATGCCGGTATCGATACCAGCACCTTGTCGAATGAGGCGCGGGAACGTTTTGGCGTGGTGTTTGGCTCTGGTATTGGAGGCCTGCGGTTATTTGAGGAGCAAACTGCCCTCTATCTAAAAGAAGGACCGCAGCGACTGTCGCCATTTTTTGTGCCCATGATGATTTCAAACATGGCCGCTGGCTTGATTGCGATTGAACACGACCTGCGTGGACCCAATTATGCTGTTGTTTCAGCTTGCGCCACGAGCAACCATGCCCTGATCGATGCGACCATGCTGCTGCGGCACGGACATGCCGACGTCGTACTGTGCGGCGGCAGCGAAGCGCCGATCACGCCGCTCGGCATTGGAGGTTTTAACGCAATGAAGGCACTCTCAACGCGTAACGACGATCCGCAAACGGCCAGTCGCCCCTTCGATAAAGACCGGGATGGCTTTGTGGCCGGCGAGGGCGCTGGCGCACTGGTTCTGGAAACCCTCGAACATGCTTTAGACCGAGGAGCACGTATTTATGCCGAGCTTATTGGCTTTGGCATGTCGGACGATGCCTATCACTTTGCTGCACCAGAGCCGAGCGGGCGCGGTGCTCGCCAATCGATGCTGCATGCCTTGCAAGATGCCGGCATTGCGCCCGAAGAAGTGGACTATATTAACATGCACGCCACTTCGACCCCTCTGGGCGACCCAATCGAATCGGAGGCCATCAAGGCTGTCTTTGGAGCACATGCCTATCGCCTAAGCTGCTCGGCCACCAAAAGCATGACAGGCCACCTCCTGGGAGCGGCAGGTGCTGTAGAAGCCGTGGCTACGGTGCTGGCCGTTTGGCACCAAACCGTACCCCCTACGATCAACGTCCAAACCTTGGATCCTGCTTGCGATTTAGATTACACGCTCCACGTGCCGCGCCGGCGCGAAATCCGCGTAGCACTGTCTAATGCTTTTGGTTTTGGCGGACACAATGCAACCATAGCCTTCCGGCGCTATGAAGGATAGCGCGACGCTGCGCATCATTTTTATGGGCACACCGGAATTTGCCGTGCCCTCACTGGAACGGATGGTCGAAGCCGGCTACCGACCTGTAGCCGTAGTCACAGGTCCCGATCGTCCGCGTGGCCGAGGCCTGCACGTAGCGCCGCCCCCCGTAAAAATCGCAGCCCAGCGCTTAGGACTGCAGCCCATTTTACAACCCGAATCCGTGCGCGATCCAGCCTTTGCTGAAGCGATCAAAAGGCTAGCGCCGGACGTGATTGTGGTGGTCGCCTTCAAAATCCTGCCACCGGAAGTCTACACCCAAGCCCGCTTGGGCGCCTTTAACCTGCATGCGTCGCTTCTTCCCCGCTATCGGGGGGCAGCACCGATTCACCGGGCAATTATGGCAGGAGAAACGGAAACAGGGGTGACCACGTTTTTCCTCAAGCCCCAGGTCGATACAGGCGAAATCCTCCTGCAAAAACGCACTCCTATTGGTCCTGAAGAAACAGCGGGGGAGCTCCATGATCGGCTGATGCTGTTGGGCGCTGAGGCGGTTGTCGAAACCTTACGTTTGATCGAACACGGCCAGGCGCATCCGCAGCCGCAAGACGAGGCCCAAGCCACACTAGCCCCTAAGCTCACGCGCGAAGAGGCCCGCATTCCTTGGGACCGCCCGGCGCTTATGGTCCACAACCACATCCGAGGCCTTTCTCCTAACCCTGGTGCCTGGACACTGCACGAGGGCCGGCTCCTTAAGCTGTATCGCTCTCGTCCAACCGAAGGCAGTGGTGCTCCAGGCACTGTCCTCAAAGCAGATCGACAGCTCATTGTGGCTTGCGGCGAGGGTGCCGTAGAGATTTTGGAGCTCCAACAGGAAGGTCGTCGCACCCTACCTGCCGACGCTTTTTTAAGAGGATATACGCTGCATCCAGGCGATCGGCTGTGCTAAACCGAACCCCCATGCCAAACTAAACGTATTCCTATCAAAGCAACCCTCCGTTGCTACTTCTATACGGGCATGTTGAGCAGATGATCTGAACGAACGCGGTATGGAACCGTTTACGTGGAACGGTGGGGAGAGTCCTGTTGTGCGGGCCTATCGAGAAGCGATGACGCGTTGGCAGCATGAAGTGCCACCAACGCCCGAAGCGCACCAGCAACAAAGCCGCACATTGCTAGCCCATCTGGCACCCGAGCAGACCGATCAGGCTGTCGTAGGGTTTGCCCATGGGGCTGCAGGACTTTTAGCTGCCCACACGCACTACTTCAACGGTTTTGCACTGCTTTTCTCTATCCCTCAAGGCGTTGCCGTAGCTGCATGCCCTGCCCCGGGTCCCGAAAGTCGCCTCCTTTTCCATCAAGAACAAACCCTATGGACGCTCAGGGTCGACCAGCCCATCCCACCCGACTGGCCGCTTCACGTGGTGTTGATCTTTTCCCTCCTGCGTCAACTGACCCCGCAGAAGCAGCCCCTGGACATTGCGGTCTACAGCAGCGCACCAGCGTTCAGCCAAGAGCTTTATTTAAGCACACTGAGCATAGCATTGCTGCGTTGCTTGCAGGCAGCGGAGCCTATGCTTAGCGTCCAGCCGCGGCATTTAGCCTCGATGGTGTCTTCCTGCTTAGGCGCTCCGTTTAGCGTAGCTTATCTCTTGGGTGCTGCCGCACCTGCAGCCCAGCCAGGAATGTTTCTCTTGATCGATACTGAGACGCTTGAACTGCTCACCCTAGAGGGCCCAGCTCCTGAGGTCCTTCGGTGGCTCATGGTGGATGCAGGATGCACCTTGCTGCCTCCCCCAGCCTTCCATCTTCAACAACAAGAACTAGCCCAGCGCGTGGTTGAAATCCTGCGACGCCGCGGCTTCCGGGAGCTCACTTCCTTGCGAGAATTGGCCCACCGCGACCTGCCCCGGGCCCAAGCACTCTTACCTCATCGCCTTCGTCCTGTAGTACGCTATTTGGTCACTGAAAACCAGCGGGTGCAACGCATGGTGGTTGCTATTCGGAACCAAGACTGGCAAATGCTAGGCACGCTGCTGCTCATGTCGCATGCCGCTTTACGGCACGACTGGCAAGCTTCATGCGCTGAAGCCGATCTAATTGTTTCCGTGGCCGAATCTATGAGCCTGGAAGGTATCTTTGGGGCTTCAATGAACGGCTACGGTCATGGTGTGCTGGTGGCCGGCCGTCCTTTTCAGTTACCCCTCTTTCTTGAACGCATGCAGCAAAGCTGCGAAACCCATTTCGGACGCTGCCCGGCAACCCTACTGTTCTAAAGGGAACCCAACTGCACCCCAAGACTTGGTAGACACGACGCAAAACGTTTATACGCTGTGCTCAATGTCCGCTTTTGACCTGGCTCGCGTTCACACCCACATTGAACACACCAGCGCTTTCCTTGATGCGCTACGCACAGAGATCGGGCGCGTCATTGTGGGCCAACACTATCTCATTGACCGCCTACTTATCGGTTTGCTTTGCGGTGGCCATGTGCTTTTGGAAGGCGTACCCGGCTTGGCCAAAACCCTAACCGTCAGCACCCTAGCCCGCGCGCTAAAACTATCGTTCCAGCGCATCCAGTTCACTCCCGACTTACTCCCAGCAGATCTGCTGGGCACCCTTTACTTCAATCAAAAGGAAGGAACCTTTTCGATCCGTAAAGGCCCAATTTTTGCCAACTTAATTTTGGCCGATGAAATCAATCGCGCGCCGGCTAAAGTGCAAAGTGCCTTACTGGAAAGCATGCAGGAACGGCAGGTCACTTTGGGAGATACCACTTTTCGCCTGCCTGAACCGTTTTTAGTTTTGGCCACGCAAAACCCCATTGAGCAAGAAGGGACCTATCCCTTGCCCGAGGCACAACTGGATCGTTTCATGCTCAAGCTTCACGTACCCTACCCTAGCCGCGAAGAAGAACTGGCTATTATGCGCCGCATGGCCCGTACCAATGGTCTACCCGTCGTACAGCCGATAGCCTCTGGAGACGACATTTTGCGCGCCCGAGAAGCACTCAACATGCTTTATGTAGATGAACGCCTGGAACACTACATGGTGGATCTCATCGTAGCTACACGTGACCCAGAGGCCTACGGGCTGAGCATGCTGCGCCCCTATCTGGAATTTGGTGCTTCCCCCCGAGCTACAATCTATTTAAACCTAGCGGCACGTGCCCATGCCTTTCTTCAACACCGCGCCTTTGTAACCCCCGAAGACGTGCGCGCCGTAGCCCCCGACGTGCTGCGCCATCGCCTGGTGCTCACTTACGAAGCCGAAGCTGAGTCCATCACCAGCGATCACATCGTTCAACAGCTCTTAGCCCACATTCCGGTGCCTTAACCACCAGCCTTTTGCCGGCCATGCCCTACCAGCCCTTTAAAGTCTACCGCAAAGACTCCATCACGGTGGCCTTCATGGTCGAACATCTCCAAAAGACCGTAGGCCTTCCTATCGAGCGGGTTAACGCAGCCGACGACACGCTGCGCCTGGTCGTCGAAAGCGAACTAAACCGCCCTGGACTAGTCCTGGCAGGCTATACAGAGCTGTTTACCTACCAGCGCGTTCAGATTCTGGGCAACACTGAAAACCGCTATTTGCGCCACTTGTCCCCAGCACAGCGACGCAAGGCCTTCCAAAATTTGCTCCAGTTCCCCATTCCATGCATTTTCCTTACCGATAACAACGAACTGGATCCCGAACTGGTGCAGATGGCCACCGAAGCCGGAGTGCCAATTTATCGCACGCCGGTACCCTCAACGCGCTTTATGGCCCTGCTCCGCGACTTTCTGAATGATCAGTTTGCACCGCAGACGGCTGTCCACGGATCGCTTGTCGACGTCTACGGCATTGGCCTGCTGCTTATCGGTAAACCGGGCATTGGCAAAAGTGAGGTAGCCCTCGACTTGGTCGAACGCGGCCACCGGTTAGTCGCTGACGACGTTGTGATTGTCACCCGAAAGGAAGAAACCGTACTGATGGGCACCGGCACCGACCTGGTCCAGCACTTTATGGAGGTACGGGGGCTAGGGCTTATTGACGTGCGTGCCATGTTTGGCGTAAGGGCCATTCGCTTTCAGAAGCGCATTGAAATTGTTGTGAAAATGGAGCTTTGGGATCCTACCGCAGAATACACCCGGCTCGACATGGTGGAAGAGACCTATCGCCTGTTGGACGTGGAGCTGCCTATGGTCAAAGTTCCAATTACCCCGGGCAAAAACATCACTGTACTTTGCGAGGTAATCGCCATGAACCACCTGTTGCGCCATTACGGCTACGACCCGGCTGAGGTGTTTGCCCGTCGCTTGAGTGAACGCATCCGTCAAAAGGCCTCTTCAGTGCCGCTTCGTGGAACGGAGTACTTTGAGCAAGATTACGAATAAACTTACCGATGCGTAAAAAAGAAACCAAAGTTATCGCATTGTCCACTTAACCCCTGTTGACAGAAAAGGATCAGGCCTGTATTTTCCTGAACGTTTTGGCCTTCTAAGGCATAGCCCCGCCGGGTGACCCCAGAGATAGCGCTTTTCGGGTACGATTTTTTTGGCAAAGAAGGCCAGTGCGATGCCGTGGTGTAAGTAGGCTGTTGTTATGTCTAAAAATCGCTACTATTACTTCGATCACGCCACGTGCTCGTTTGTCGAGGTGCGTCCGCCTTCGTCCCGGCGCATGCTTTGGATCTTGATCGGTTTGGTGCTTATCCTAGGGATAGGTGGCGTGATCGTTTGGCAGATCGGGGGTCGGCTGGCTACACCCCGTGAGCTGGCCTTAGAAGCTGAAAACGAAGCCCTTCGGGCTCAGCTTCGCCGCATGACGCAAAAACTGGATCAGTTTGCCGACAGGCTCAACGAGCTAGCGGCGCACGACCAATCGCTCTATCGCACGTTGCTCCAGGCAGAGCCAATCTCAGAAGACGTACGCCAGGTCGGTATAGGCGGAAGCGATGCCTATGCGGCTTTTGACCGTTTTAGCAAACCTACTGCCACCCTACTGCGGGAAACCTCGCAAAAACTGGACGCCTTGGAACGCCAGCTTGCACTGCAGAATGCTAGCTTCCGCGAATTGCTAACGTTGGCTGAACGGCGTGAAGTTTGGCGCCGCCAGATGCCCGCGCTTCTGCCGGCAGATGGCCCTGTGGTTTCGGGCTTTGGCATGCGTCTGCATCCCATTTTACGCGTCCGCAAGGTCCACGAGGGGATTGATATCCTTCTGCCTTACGGATCTCCTGTTTATGCCCCAGGCGATGGCGTTGTCCGCGAAACTGGCCGTAACAGCGGCTACGGCAACTACATCATCGTGGATCATCCGGCTACGGGATACCAAACGCTCTACGGGCACCTTTCCAGAATCCTCGTGCGTCCTGGACAAAAAGTGCAACGTGGCGATCAAATTGCTTTGAGTGGAAACTCGGGCTATTCTACGGGTCCTCATCTGCACTACGAAGTTCGCGATCGTCAAGGACGGCCATTAAATCCACTGCAGTTTGTGGCCCCCAGCATGACACCCCATGAATACCAGCGTTTGCTGGAGGCTGCTGAACGGTCTACGATTTCGCTAGACTGAACAAAAAAATTTCTCTGTTGCGGTGTCATTTTGGGAACCCGTTTCCTTTTTCGCCGATAGGGAAAAAGGCCAAGGCAGCCCATTAGCCTCTTGCTTTTTTCGGGTCGGTATGCTATTGTGCTGGCCCCAAGGGAGTGTGTGAATATTATTAACCAAACCTGTGTGCCGACGATGGGGTACTGGACACTGGAGTTGGCCTCCTACCTGGAGGATGCACCCTGGCCGGCCACCCGCGATGAACTCATTGACTACGCCGAGCGTACGGGTGCACCCATCGAGGTAATCGAAAACCTCAAGGAACTGGAGGACGACGGGGAGCCTTACGAGAGCATTGAAGAAATATGGCCGGATTATCCTACGGCCGACGACGATTTCTACTACGAGGAAGAATAGACGGCGCATCGACGCCCGTCGGTCATCCGGCCTCTCCCTGTCTACGCTACGTGCTTGTCCTTGTGTTATTTAGCTGGGGGCTGCTGGGTAGCTTCCCCACGTGGGGACAAACCCAGCAGCAAATTTTTTTGCCCTGGCGGGTCCATGACGTGCGCTTGGAAGGTAACCGTGCTTTCTCTGACGAAACGCTACGGCTTTACGTGCGCACCACGGCCAACAGAGAGTTTCTGGGCATCCCTGGCCTGACTTGGTGGCTTTGGCTTTATGAGCTGGGCGCCTCCGGCCGCCTGGGTGGTGCGCTCAGCCGGGCACTGATGGCCAGCGGTGAACCCCCGGCCTATCACGACACTGCCTTGGTTGCTGCCGACCTGGAGCGCCTCACGTTGTTTTACCACCAGGAAGGCTTTCCGCAAGCCCGCGTCGAGGCCCAGTATGATACACTACGGCCAGGCTTGCTGCGCATTACGTTTCGCATCCACGAAGGACCCCCGACGTTCTTGCGGCAAATTACCTACGCTGGACTAGAACACCTGACGCCCATTGAGCAACGCACGTTGATGCAGCGCTCGGCACTGCGCCATCGCCCTGTTGATCCTCAGCAGCTACTGCACCGACGCGCTCAAGCGCAACGCTACTCAGAGCTGACCCTATTGGAAGAACGTCGGCATCTAATGGAATTCCTCTGGAACGCGGGTTTTGCCGCGGTAACGCGCGATTCGATCCGTGCTATTGTGATACCTGCTCGCCCAGACTCGTTTGACCTTATCCTGCAAGCAAGTACAGGCCCCCGCTATCGCCTAGGGGATTTGTACATTGAAGTCGATGGACCAGAGCCTGAACTGCACCTCGACCGAGATACGCTTGCGCTTCCTCCTATAGCCGACAGTCTTGCTGCAGGGCACGCCATCATTACCCGCCGCCAGGAAAGTCGACTCAAGTCCGCGTTCTTAATCCGCATGCTCCGCATACAGCCTGGACAGTGGTACAGCTATGCGCAACTGCTTAATGCGCGCCGTCGGCTAGAGGCTACAGGCCTGTTTACCTATGTACGCTTTGCTCCGCTATGGACCGATACAACACGTCTTCTTGGCGAAGCTGCTCCACGGCTGCCATTGGCGATCACGCTAACAACGCGGCCCCGCCATCGCTTGCGCCTGGAGACGTTCATGCTGCAACGCAGCGGCCCCCTAACCGGCACTGAAAATGAACTCGGAACCGGTGTAGCCGCGACTTACGAAAATGCCAACCTGTTGGGCAATGCCGAAACGTTCAGCCTACGCACCTCTGGCTCCATTGCAGGCAACTTTGAAGAAGGGCTCCTCACTTCAGCCCAGATTGAGCTCACGGCCTCGTTGCTTTACCCCTACGCCATAACCCCTTTTGGCGGGCTTGAACGCTGGCTACGGCTTTACGATGCCCGTACCCGGCTTTCGCTTAGCTGGCTTACTGCTCGCCGAGATGCGTTGCGCTTGGCAATTCGCGGTCGGGGTACAGCCCGCTTTCGGCTTGAACTCCAGCACACCGCCGCGCTTACTTCCCTGATCGACCTGATCGACATTAGCCTGAGCAACCCAGATACGCTAAGCGGTTTTCGCGCCGCTTTTCTCGATGAGGTGCTGCGTCCCATTGAGGACCCCGTCCAGCGTGCCCAGCTTTTGGATGACTACACTGTACCTCAGATTAACGACGCGTTGCGCTATACGCTCCAGGCTGCCCGGCTGAACCCACTGCTGCGGGACCGAGGCTATATTTACGAGTTAACCTTCGAGGCTGGAGCATTGCTGTCGGAGCTCCTAGACCGCTACGTTTTTACGCCGGGGATGCATGAAGGTACGCTACCTGGGCTGCCCTTCTTTCGGCAAGCCGCATCAGGGAACCGGCTGCTATACCGCCCTTATGTGCGCCTGGCTGTCGATTTAAGGCAATACCGTCCTTTACACCAAAGCACGGTCCTAGCCTGGAAACTGCAGGCCGGATGGGCGCAGCCCTTAGGCCAAGCGGATGTTATTCCTTTCGACCGCCGCTTCTACAGCGGGGGCGCCTCCAGCATCCGCGGTTGGTCGCTACGCGGATTAGGCCCTGGGCGCGTCCGCTTTGCGGATAACGTAGACGGCGCTAACCTGCTGGGCGGCGAAATCAAACTTGAACTCAGCGGAGAGCTACGGCAACGCATGCTGCACCGCGTTTTAGCAGCTGACTGGATCGGTGCTGTATTCACCGACGTCGGCAACGTGTGGCTAGGCCCCCGAAATCCAGGCCCTGATGCCGGGCGTTTTCGCTTCAACCGTTTTTATCGCGAGCTGGCCTGGAGCGGCGGGTTAGGCTTACGCCTAGCTTGGGAATATCTTATTGTGCGTCTAGACCTGGCTTACCGCATCCACGATCCTGCACGCACGGGAACCGTCCTGCTCCCTGACGGCTTGCATCGACCAATGTTGCACTTTGGCATCGGCCATACGTTTTAGCGGAACTGTCATGCTACATCCTCTTTGGCACAGCCTGCAACGCGTTTACCAGCATGTCGCGCGTCCGCAAGAGGCAGAACGCACCCGAGCATTGCTCTACGTGCTGCGCCGCGTTCCTGTTTTTCAATACTTACCGCAAGCCACGCTGCGCACCTTAATCCCGCTCTTGCATCAGCGCACTTATCGTTGTCAAGAAGTGCTCTACTACGAAGGCGATCCAGGGCTAGGCATGTACATCATCCTGCAAGGAACCGTCCGCCTGCTGATAGACGCCGCGGGGACACCCCACGAATTGGCCCGCCTAGGGGAATACGACACCTGTGGTCATCTTGCCCTACTAGGAGCATTTCGACGCTTGGAAACAGCTCAGGCCGTAACCGACGTCCAAGTACTAGGATTCTTTCGCCCTGATCTTAAACTGCTGCTTAAGCGCCATCCAGCTCAAGGCGCCAACGTTCTACAAGCGCTGGCACGCTACGTGGCTGCACGCCAGGTCGAACTGGTGCGCGTTCTAGCTGCCTGCGCCGACCGTCCCCAGGCCTTGCGATGGTGGCTGGAAGCCGGTCG
This sequence comes from Rhodothermus bifroesti, assembly GCF_017908595.1. Classification (NCBI taxonomy): domain Bacteria; kingdom Pseudomonadati; phylum Rhodothermota; class Rhodothermia; order Rhodothermales; family Rhodothermaceae; genus Rhodothermus; species Rhodothermus bifroesti. The sequence goes on along the minus strand of NZ_JAGKTL010000001.1, from coordinate 762,853 downwards.
ACAAGCTGAACGGCAGCTGCCCTCGCTCCTCACCGATTAAGACTGAACTTGCACCCCTCTTGCGGGGTACTGTTGCCCTGTTTTGCTGCTTCCTTGAACGAGACGTGCTGCATCAAGGCGACGAACTGGAGCTGCGCATCGAAAAGTTTGCCGACCGCGGGAAGTCGCTCACCCGCGTAGACGGCTATGTGCTTTTTATCGAAAGCGGCGTACCGGGCGACCGGGTGCGCGTTTGCGTCACCAAGCGCAAGGCCAGCTATGCTGAAGCGCGTATCGTCCAGCTGCTTGAGCCTAGCCCGCTGCGCACAGCACCCCGCTGCCGGTACTTTGGCACCTGCGGCGGCTGCAAGTGGCAGCACGTGCACTACGAGGCCCAGCTCGAAGCCAAGCGACAGCGCGTCTATGAAGCGCTTGTGCATCACGGCGGCTTCGATGGGGTAGCGGTGCGCCCAACCCTACCTTCACCACGCATTTACGGCTACCGCAATAAAATGGAGTTTTCCTTTAGCACCGAGCGCTGGCTCACACCTGAGGAAATCGCTAGCCAGCAACCGCTCGACCGCCACTTCGCTGTAGGATTGCACGTGCCCAACAACTTCTACAAAGTCATCGATCTGGAAGAGTGCCACTTACCTGAACCGATCACCGTCCGCCTGCTTAATGCCCTGCGGACCTTTTTCAAAGAACAACATTGGGAGCCCTGGGACATCCGTCGCCACACGGGCTACTTGCGCCATCTGGTTGTCCGCACCGGCACCCGAACTGGCGAAGTGATGGTCAACCTCATCACCAGCCGCTACGACACAGTCCGCATGGCCGAATTGAAGGCTTTCGTGCAGCAACGCTTTCCCGAAGTCACCACACTGGTGAATACCATCAACACCAGCCCTGCGCAGGTTGCTTACGGCGAAGCTACGCACATCCTCTTTGGCCCAGGAGTCATTCATGATAAGATTGGCCCGTTTCAGTTTGAAATTGCGCCAGAGGCGTTTTTCCAGACCAACACCGAACAGGCTGAGCGACTCTATGAGGTCACGCGCGAGCTGGCCGAAGTCAAACCGGAGGATCTGGTCTACGATCTATACTGCGGCACAGGGACCATTTCGATCTTCATCGCGCCGCACGTGCGTCATGTGGTAGGTGTTGAACTGGTGGCTTCGGCAGTAGAAAATGCCCGGGCCAATGCGGCGGCTAACCATATCCCCAATTGCACGTTTGTGGCTGGCGATCTGCTCCAGGTGCTCACGCCCGAGTTTGTGCGCATGCACGGTCGCCCTGATGTGATCATTGTCGATCCGCCCCGGGGCGGTATGCATCCTCAAGTGGTGCGCCGCATTGCTCAGCTTCGGCCTGAGCGCTTGGTGTACGTAAGCTGCAATCCCCAAACGCAGGCGCGCGACCTAAAGCTGCTTCGTGAACACTATCGCATTGAGGCCGTGCAGCCCGTGGATCTGTTTCCACACACCGACCACGTTGAGTGCGTTGTCGCGCTACGCGCCTGCCAAGCCTAACACCCCCTATGCACCGAGGTATCGCATTTGTTACAGGCGGAACCGGCTTTATTGGAAGTCACCTGGTGGAAGAACTGCTGCGCCGCGGTTACCGCGAAGTGCGCTGCCTGGTTCGCAACCAACTGCGCTGGCTCGAAGGACTCGACATTGTACCCGTCCGGGGAGACTTTTCCCGTATCGAGGTGCTGTGGCATGCGCTTCGGGACGTAGACGTCGTCTTTCATGTGGCTGGCGTTACCCGGGCCCGCGATTGGGCAACGTTTGAGCAAGGCAACATCACTGCAACCTTGAACCTCCTAGGCGCGCTACTTGAAGCCAACCCTCATGTGCGCAAAGTGCTCATCACCAGCAGCCTGGCTGCCGTAGGCTACTGCCCCAAAGGCATCGCTACCGAAGAGACCCCATTGCATCCTATCAGCGCTTACGGCCGCAGTAAAGCCCTCATGGAACAGGCCCTGTGGACTCCACGCACCGATGGCATCGTGTACGCCGAACGCCTGCCCATCGTGGTGGTGCGGCCACCAGCCGTCTACGGCCCCCGCGAAGCTGACATTTACACCTTTTTCCGGATGGTCAGCCGGGGCATCTGCCCCATCATCGGCTGCGGTCAAAAGCCCGAGCTAAGCCTGGTGCATGTGCGCGACTTAGTACGCGGCATGGTCGATGCTGCCGAGTCGGAAGTCACCACAGGCCAAACCTATTTCATTAGTAGCGAGCAGTTCTACTCCTGGCACGAAATCCGCAAGGCTACGCTACACGCCTTAGGTCGCCGAGCGCTAACAGTCCACATCCCCCCATTTCTGGTTGAACCTGTTGGCGCACTGGTGGAATTTGCCGGACATCTTACGGGCACCTATCCCCCCCTCAATCGCGAAAAAGCCCGTGAAATTCGATATGCTTGCAAGATGTGCACCGTCGACAAGGCCCGTCGAGACTTCGGCTACCGACAGCAAGTCCCCCTTGAAGAAGGCATTCAAGAAACCATCGCTTGGTACCGCCACCAAGGCTGGCTCTAAAGCATAGATGCCTAAAAGACAACCATTTACTGATGTTTTAATCATCATTTGCTAACGTTGCGCCCCTAAACTTTAGGCCGACAGGCTTCGCTCTAAATACGATGCGTGGTTATTACCGTACGATCTGGATCTCCGACGTGCATCTAGGCACGCGTTCCTGCCGAGCCGATTTTCTCTGTGATTTTCTTCGCCAAAACAATGCCGACTATTTGTACCTGGTAGGAGATATTTTTGACGGCTGGGCGCTCAAGCGGCATTGGTATTGGGACTCCTATCACAACGACGTCTTGCAGCAAATTCTGCAAAAAGCGCGCAAAGGTACCCATGTGATCTACATCCCGGGCAACCACGACGAATTTGCGCGGCAGTATTTTGGCCTAAAGCTCGACGAAATCACTGTACGCCCCAGCGCTTTGCACACCACGGCGGACGGTCGCCAGCTTTTGGTCCTGCATGGGGACGAATTTGATGGCATCATTCGGTATGCGCCTTGGCTGTCACGCCTGGGGGCTGGTGTGTACGCCTTGGTATTAGGGCTCAACCGGTGGTATAATCAAGTGCGCCGATGGCTGGGCCTTTCGTACTGGTCGCTTTCAGCCTATCTGAAGTACCGCACCAAAAAAGCCGTGCAGTACATCGCTGACTTCGAGCAGGCTATTGTGAACGAGGCGCGGAAGTATGACGTCGAAGGGGTGGTGTGCGGCCATATCCATCATGCCGAGCTGCGCAAAATTGACGGGATTCTGTACGCCAACACCGGGGATTGGGTTGAAAGCTGCACAGCCCTGGTCGAGCACTTTGATGGTCGGCTGGAGATCGTGTATTGGGCAGCGGAATCGGTCTCTGCACAACCTGTAGGCGACGGACATCAACGGCAAGATCGCATCCCTGTTGTACAGGTGTCCCGCTACTCCAACTCTAACTACGCCCAAAGGTAATAAAGTAGCTATTGTTGGCTGGGATTCCTTGACAAGCCCCCTATGCCTATTGAAGTTTAGGCAGTATCTTGCCTAATAAGCTGTTGTCAGCATGACGCTTGAAGCTCCGCTGCGGGTGCTGTTTGTTGTCCAAGGGGAAGGACGGGGACATCTCACGCAAGCCTTAGCGTTGCGGCATTTGCTCCGCGAAGCTGGTCACGAAGTCGCTGCCGTGCTGGTGGGTCATAGTCCAGAGCGCGCCCTTCCGTCCTTCTTTCTTAACGCCATTACAGAGCCAGTTCACCCGTTTGCTTCTCCTAATTTTGCGTTTGACCATCGCTTTCGGGGCATTCGGATGGGCTCTACCGTGGCAACCAACCTGCGTCGCCTATCTGCATTTCGTCATAGCCTGCAGCAGCTACGCGAGGCGCTGGCGGCCTATCGACCTGATCTGGTGGTGAATTTTTACGAAGTGCTTACGGGGCTGCTGTACCGATCTTGGCAGTCCCTACCCCCGCTGGTTTGCATTGGGCATCAATATTTCTTTTTGCATTCGGCCTACCCGTTTCCACCCGGGCTAAAGCTCCAACGCTATCTGCTGCGCACGTACACGCGACTTACAGCGCCCCCCAGCGCGTTGCATCTGGCGCTTTCTTTCTACGAAACGCCTGACTTGCCCCACCGTCGGCTCTACGTGGTACCGCCTCTGCTGCGTCCTGAGCTGTTTCAACAGCCCTTAGGGCTCGAAGAACCTTTTATCCTGGTTTACTTGCTCAATCGCGGCTACGCCGAAGACCTCCTCCGCTGGCAGCAGCAGCACCCTGAGCTTAAACTGCACGTTTTCTGGGACAACACAGACCAACCCGATGGCTGGTCTCCTCAAGCCGGAATCGTCTTCTATCACCTGCATGCGGAACGCTTTCTAGAGCACATGGCCCGTTGCCGAGCGGTTGTGACGACGGCGGGCTTCGAAACCGTCTCCGAAGCGCTGTACTTGGGCAAGCCCCTGCTGGTTGTACCAGTTGAAGGACACTTTGAGCAGCGCTGTAATGCGCATGACCTGGTCACGCTGGGTGGAGGCCTATGGAGCCCGAAGTTTGACCTAGATCCCTTGCTGGCGATGCTGCCACCGCAGGACGTACCTGTCAAAACCACCGAAGTTACCGCCCGCTTCCGCGCCTGGGCAAAGCAAGCCCCCGTACGCATCCTACCTCGCCTGCTCGAAGCTGCCCGACAGCCTTATTTTCCCGTTGCGCTGTAAAGGGCCCTACCGGTAACTTTGGGAGAGTTAGCCTTGATATTCCTGCTGCATGCGCATGCACAAATACCGGTGGGTCCGAAAGGCCAGTCCAAGTCCAGAGCTTGTTACGGCCCTTAGTGCAGCCCTCAACCAGCTACCAGAGCCGCTCACACGCGCGCTGGTTGCACGGGGTATTACGAGCTTTGAAGCGGCCCGCAGCTTTTTCCGTCCCCGTTTGGAGGCGTTGCACGACCCTTTTCTGATGGCCGATATGGAAGCTGCGGCTCATCGGCTGGCCCGTGCTATTACGGACCGGGAGCCTGTGCTCGTCTACGGCGATTACGACGTAGACGGCACCACAGCCACCGCACTGATGACAGCATTTCTGCAAGAGCACTGCGTACCTGTCCGCTACTTCGTTCCCAACCGCTTCAGGCACGGCTACGGCCTAACCCAGAAAGCTCTTGAAGAAGCCTTGGAAGCAGGCACCCGCCTCCTTATCGCATTGGACTGCGGGATCACCGCTGCCCAAGAGGCAGCCTATGCACGCGCCCAAGGCGTCGATCTCATTATCTGCGACCACCATACGGCTGGGGCCAAGCTGCCCGAAGCTGTTGCTGTACTCGACCCCAAACGCCCCGACTGCCCATATCCGTTCCCTGAACTTTCTGGCTGTGCGGTAGCCTTCAAACTTGTACAGGCCACACTCCATGTGCTGGGGCAATCTCAGGCAGCCGCCTTTGCCTACCTCGATCTGGTAGCCCTCTCGACAGCAGCCGATATCGTGCCGCTAACCGGCGAAAACCGCATCCTCATGGCGGAAGGGCTACGCCACCTGCGCCAAAGCACACGCCCAGGCCTAAAATACTTGGCCCAAAAGGCTCGCTGGCCCCTAGAAACGCTCACCATGCATGGCCTGGTCTTTGGCTTGGCCCCGCGCATTAATGCGGCTGGACGTCTGGGCGATGCCAACCGGGCTGTGGCCCTGTTGCTAAGCACCGATGAAGCAGTGGCCGAAGCCTTAGCTACTGAGCTGGATGCCGCTAACCGCGAACGGCAACAACTCGACCGCCAGACGCTCAGTGAAGCGATTGCACAGGCCGAACGCCAAATTACGGCATGTGAAAATCGCCACGCCCTGGTGCTCTATCGGCCCGAGTGGCACTTGGGCGTTATCGGTATTGTAGCCAGCCGCATTGTCGAACACTTCTACCGTCCCACCATTTTGCTCTGCGCTGTTGATTCCATTCTAAAGGGCTCAGCACGCTCTATAGCCGGCATCAACATCTACGAAGCACTGCACGATTGCGCAGACCTGCTGCTCCAATTCGGAGGCCACACCTATGCTGCCGGACTGGCCCTGGAAGAAGCAAACCTAGAAACCTTTCGCGAACGCTTCAACGAAGCTGTTGGGGCACGCCTAACGCCAGACCTACTCACCCCCCGACTGGAAATCGATGCCTTGGTCGACCTGCACGCGCTCGACGAGCGTTTCTACCGCATTCTGCGGCAATTTGAACCCTACGGCCCAGAAAACGAAGAGCCACTTTTTATGGCGCGCGATCTAGAAGTGGTCGGCGAGCCCCAGCTGGTCGGTTCTGAAAACAAACACCTAAAGTTCTACGTACGCCAGCGGGCCTATCCGGAGGATCCCCCCTTTGAAGTGGTCGGCTTCGGACTAGGCAAACTCCTACCCCTTGTGACCCGCAGCCGCCGAAAAGGATACCCCCTGGCCCTGGCGTTCTCGATTCACGAAAACCATTGGCAGGGCCAAACGCGCGTGCAATTGCGCCTGCGCGACCTCAAGCTGCAACCTGTCGAAGCCGCCGTCAATAATTCTTGAAAAGGAAACTCCGCCCTATCCGAGCGTTGCATCTTTACGCATGATCATTTAGACTTTGTCTAAAAAGAGACTGGCTGGAGCAGCGTCATGGTGCGTGAGGCCGTCCCGCTGACGTGTTTTCAACAGGGGCAATACGTAGAAATTGCCTGGTTGGCCCTTGACGATGCGCAGGCGCAGCGGCTGCGCGAACTGGGTGTGCGTGAAGGCTGCCGAGCATGCGTGATGCTCAATACTGACAAGTGCATTTTGGGCGTTGGTGCCTGCCGGTTAGCTCTTCAACGAGAAATTGCCATGCGGCTTTTTGCTGTACCCGCCTAAACAATAACGATGGCCACGCTTCGAGATCTCCAGCCAGGTGAGCGGGGTCGTGTCGTGGGCTATGTGACAGATCACCTGCCCTCCCGCATTCTTGAGATGGGGCTTTTGCCCGACACCGTTGTGGAGCTGGTTCGACTAGCCCCCTTAGGCGACCCGATTGATCTTAAAGTCCGAGGCTTTCACCTCTCCATCCGCAAACACGAGGCTGAGCTGATCCTGGTCGAGCGCTTATGAGCGGCAGCTGTCACGAGCCCGTTACCACTGTTTCTGCCCTAGATGGCCAGGCCCCAGCTATTGTACGCCGCGTTGCGTTGGCTGGAAACCCGAATGTTGGCAAAACCACTGTCTTCAACTTGCTTACTGGCCTGCGCCAGAAGGTTGCCAATTATCCTGGCGTAACCGTTGAACGCAAAAGCGGCCGCCTAGTAGGGCACGAAGCTGTTGAGATCGTTGATCTGCCGGGCACCTACAGCCTCAACCCACGCTCGATCGACGAACGCGTAGCCTACGACGTGCTTGTAGGCCGCATGCGGGGTGAGCCGGCCCCTGATGTGGTTGTTTGCGTGGTTGACGCCACGAACCTGGAGCGCAATCTTTACCTGGTCACGCAGATTATGGACCTGGGGCGGCCGGTTGTGATCGCGCTCAACATGATGGACGCCTTGGCTGAAAATGGCCTAGAACTTAATGTTGACGCGCTGGCCAAACGCCTGGGGGTCCCCATCGTCCCTATGGTGGCCCGCAAAGGCCAAGGCATTGATCAGCTCAAGGAAGCTCTGCTGCGCGGCGTGCCTTTACCTTCGCCTGAGCGACGCTGGACGCTAATGCCGGCAGTGGCTTCGGTCGTTGAGACGCTAGCCCAACACTTGGGGGAAGAAGCACCCGATGTACCCGAACGCCAGCGCTTTTTCGAAGCCCTGAGTGCGCTTACCAGCGATACCCTTTTGGACGAATGGCGCCTGCGTGCGCCGCGTTTCTACAAGGCTGTGCTGGCTGCCCGCCAAACGCTTGAAGCCCGCAAAGTCCCCTATCGCCAAGCCGAAATGATCGGCCGCTACGCCTGGCTGAGCCCGCTGGTGGCCGAAGTGCTGCGCAAACGGCCCGATGCCCGAGAGCGCACACTCTCAGACCGCATAGATGCCGTACTCACGCATCGCATTGCCGGTCCGCTCATCTTTCTAGGCATCCTACTGCTTATCTTCCAGGCCATCTTTAGCTGGGCTGTGCCCTTTATGGAAGCCATCGAAAGCGCCGTAGCCTGGACTGGAGAGCAAGCGCGCGTGCTACTGCCCGACGGCTTCTTAGAGGATCTGGTCGTCGACGGAGCCATTACCGGTGTGGGGAACGTGCTCGTCTTTTTGCCTCAGATTCTGCTTTTGTTCTTCTTCCTGGGCCTTATGGAAGACACCGGCTACCTGGCCCGTACGGCATTTATCATGGATCGGCTTATGCGGCGGCTGGGCTTAAGTGGCGCTTCGGTCCTGCCGCTACTCAGCGGCTACGCCTGTGCCGTCCCAGCGATCATGGCTGCCCGCACGCTTGATAACGAACGTGACCGAATCATTACGATCATGGTCACGCCGCTCATGAGCTGTTCAGCGCGCTTGCCTGTCTACACGCTTTTCATTGCAGCCTTTATCCCCAATATACCGGTACTTGGCCCACTGAATGCTCAGGGACTGGCCTTGCTTAGCCTGTATCTGCTGGGTACCAGCATGGCTTTCGTTGCCGCTTGGGTGCTCAAAACGTTCGTGTTCAAAGGGGAAAGTGCTTATTTTGTCATGGAGCTGCCCCCCTACCGCGCCCCTCAGCTCAAGCAAATCTTCTACCGAATGCTCGAACGCGCCAAAGCGTTCGTCACCCGTGCAGGCAAAATCATCTTTGGCCTGAGCATTGTAATCTGGTTTTTAGCGAGCTTCCCCAAGGCAACTTTAGATCCTGAGCTCTTAGCCCAACGCCAAGCCCTAGAAGCCTGGTACCTACAGGCTCAGGATAGCCTCCGCGCCACAGGTGCTCCTGCGGAAGCTTTCGAAGCGCTGGAGGCTGCCTACCAAAAGCAGCTTTTTCCCATTATCGATGCTGAAGCTGCACAGCAAATTCGCCAAAGCTTTATTGGGCGTCTTGGCCATACGCTAGAGCCCCTTATGCGACCACTGGGCTTCGACTGGAAAATCACCGCCGGCATCATCTCTTCCTTCCCAGCCCGAGAAGTCATCGTGGGCACGATGGCTGCAATCTATGGCGTTGCCCACGCAGGGGAAAATGAAATCATCCTGCGCGATGCCCTGCGAGCTGATCCGGCTTTTTCGCCTCTGGTAGCTGTCAGTCTGATGGTCTTCTACGTGTTCGCCCTGCAATGCATGAGCACGCTTGCGGTAGCCCGACGTGAGCTGGACACCTGGAAGTGGCCAGCGGTCATGTGGGGCTACATGTTTGCACTGGCCTATCTGTTCTCGCTACTGGTCTACCAAGGCGGCCGTCTGCTAGGACTTGCCTAAGCCGCCATTGCCCCTTTTTTAACTTATAGATCGTATCTTTGCCCTTCCAAGGTGTACTCAAGAGGGATAAGCCACCATGCGTAGACGTTGGCTGTTGGTTGCTTTATGGCTGATTGGGCTTGCAGCCTATGCGCAAGAAGGCCATGAGCCCATCCGCGTTACCGATTTGCTTCGCATTCGTCAGCTTGAAGACCTGACCGTTTCACCAGACGGTCGCTTTGTGGCCTACATCGTACGGCAGATCGATACAGCGGCGACCGAACCCTCCGTTCGCTACGTCTACCACACGCATCTCTACGTGCTGCCTACCGATGGCAGCAGTCCTGCACGTGCCTATACCTATGGCGATCGAACCGCCAGCCAGCCGGCTTGGCACCCCGACAGCGACCGAATTGCCTTCGTTCGACCGATCAATGGTAAATCTCAGATTTTTTTAATCTCGGTCTTTGGTGGGGAAGCCTATCAGCTCACCGACTTTCGCCATGGCGCTTCGCGGCCTCGCTGGAGCCCCGATGGCTCGTTGCTACTTTTTTCGGCCTCGCTTACTGAAAACGAAGTGCGTCGCTCAGAAGGCTCGCCGCCTTGGCCCGAGGAACGCCCAGCGCGCGCGGCAACCGACACGGCCGGAGCCCGTCCACATCCGGATGGCTCGCTAGCAGAAATGCGCGCCTGGTTGGCCCAAAATGAAGCAGAGGATAACCCGCGCGTCTTTTATCGGCTTAACCTGCAAGGAGAACAAGTCCTTGAACCCCGGCTCCGTTTCCAGCATTTGTACGTCGTAGCGCCGCATCCCCATGCGCAACCTCGAGCCCTAACGAAAGGGTTCTTTTCGTTTACAGATGCAGAATGGTTGCCGCACGGCCGGCAGGTTATCGCTGCAGCGCTGCTGGACTCTACACGCCACCCGGATCGTGCGCGCGGGAGTGATCTTTACCTGATCGATGTCGACTCAACACGGCTGCATCTGCTGCTGCATATCGACGGCTATGCCCTTTTTTCACCTCGGCCTTCGCCCGACGGCCAATGGGTTGCCTTTCTGGCTTCACCGCTGGCTGATTCCGGTTACGCCCAAACCGAAATTGGCCTGTTCCGGCTCGACGGCCGCCATCCCCCAGAGTTCCTTACGCTACACTTTGACCGCACAGCAGGCCTTCTGAAATGGGCGCCCGATATGCGCTACCTGTACTTTGTGGCGCCCTCAAACGGTGGGTTCCCGCTTTACCGCATTTCGTTTTTCGATTTGCATCCTCCTCAGCCTGGGCAAGGGCTGCCCGACACCACCGCAGTCTCGCGGGCTCGCTTTTCAGCCAACGAAATCGTACGTCTAGAGCCTAAGATTGAACGTCTATTGGACTTTGATAAAGGCGTGCGAGAATACGACTTGAGCGCCGCTACCGTCTACTACATCCTCACCGAAGCGACCAACCCCTACGAACTCTATGCGGCCGATTTGGCCTTTAGACGACCGCAACGCCTTACTGAACACAACGCCTCCTGGCTACGCCATAAGCGGCTAAGCCGACCCGAAGCCTTTACCGTGCGCCGAGATACGCTAACCATTCAGTACTGGGTTATGCGACCGGCCTTCTTTGAGCGAGGGAAACGCTATCCACTGCTGTTGCAGATCCATGGTGGACCTGCCGCCATGTGGGGACCCGGCGAAGCCACCATGTGGCATGAGTTTCAATTTTTTGCCAGCCAGGGCTTTGCGGTCGTTTTCTCAAACCCGCGAGGTTCCGAGGGCTATGGCTACGCTTTTCGCCGGGCCAATTACCAAGATTGGGGAGAGGGACCAGCAGGGGATGTACTGGCCGCAGCCAGCGCGGCTGCCCGGTTGCCCTGGATCGATCCAGAACGCCAGGTGGTTACCGGCGGCTCCTATGCAGGCTATTTAACCGCTTGGATCGTAGCGCATGATCACCGTTTCAAAGCTGCTGTAGCCCAGCGGGGCGTCTATGACCTGCAAACTTTCCTCGGCGAAGGGAATGCCTGGCGCTTGGTGCCTTGGCACTTCGGCGGCTATCCTTGGGATACCCAAACGCTGGCCCTGCTCCACGGCGATACGGTTGCTGTACGCGACCTCATCTTGCATAACTCCCCCATTACATGGGTACACCAGATCCGCACGCCGCTGCTGATTCTGCACAGTGACCAGGATTTGCGCACGGGAGTTTCGCAAAGTGAAATGCTCTACAAAAGCCTAAAAATTCTAGGCCGCCCTGTCGAATACGTCCGCTACCCTAACGAGGGGCACGAGCTGTCGCGTTCTGGCGATCCCAAACGGCGCATGGATCGCATCTTGCGCATCTATGAGTTTTTTATGCGCTACCTGACGCCTCAAGCCCCGATGGCCTCAGAGTAGTTGGGGTGCTCGGTTGTAAGCACAGTTGACGAGCAGCTTAAAAAAACACCTGCATCGAAAGCATATGCAGCGGAGGCAGGCCGTAGCGCTCAAGTTGCACGGCATAGCTAGCCTGAAAAGGCAAGTTGCCCAACTGAGAGCTCAGTGCGAAGCCCAAAGCGGGTTGCCACCCCCCGGCCTCTGGCAACCGACCGATGCGGTCAAGCCCCCCTTGCACCTGAAAGGCTTCGGTCAGCCGGTACGTCGCACCTGTACGGAGTTGCCCGCTACGCGCCCATCGGCGCTCGGAAACCAGCCCTTCTCGCGGCACATCCCCCACAAGGCGAACCGCCCGCTGCCGCACTTCGACTGAGGCAAAGGCTGTTTCGTACTCCGCAAGCACCCGAAGCCGACCTGCCATCCCTAACCAAGAGGCCCCTAGCCGTAGGCGCACTGGGAAACGATCCGACGTAGTGCTGCCTTGCTGAGGCCCGTAAAGCGTGGACGAATTCCAGGTATAGCGGGCCAATAGATCATCGATAACCAGCCCCAGATGCAGCGTTTCCGTAGCACGGTAGATTATCCCCAAATCCAGGCCAATGCTTTGAACTGGCTTTAGTCCTTCGAACAAATCGGTGCGATAGAACTGCAATCCGATACCCATTAGCCAATGTTCATGCACCTGCGTTCCGAACGCGACAAGCAGGGTGTATTCGTCGGTGCTGTAGGTTTGTGTATGGTAGCCACTGGCATCGCGGCCGTCGATATTGCGCACCCCTCCATGGCGCAGGATAGCGGCAATACCGGCCTGTGGCGGCATCTTTGCAGCCAGGTGCACGCTTTGCAGCTCCCGATCGAGCGCCATAAGCGCCGCACTCAACCCCAGCGTAGGCCGCCTAGTAAAGGCCGCAAGGGCAGGATTGTAGTAGGCCGAGGCACCTTCAACGTCGGCCACTAGGGCTTGCCCAAGCGCCAGGGCACGCGCATCCAGCGCAAGCCGAGCAAACATACCGGCTTCTTGCGCCTGAAGCGCGCCAGCGCTAAGCCCCAGCATTACCCCAATGACGAGGTGTTTCATTCGATCACCAGAATTTTACCCCAATAGGTGGCTGCATCTGTCTCTACGGCATAGAAATAGACCCCGTTGGCCACGCGCACGCCACGCGCGTCAAGCCCGTCCCAAATCACCTCGTGTGCCCCGGCTTCTTGCATCCCTTCAAAGAGGGTACGCACGCGCTGCAGGCCAAAGTCAAACACGTGCACGCGTACCGAGGCAGGCTGCGCCAGATCGTAACGGATGCGCACAAATGCATCCAGCATAGGCGAAAATGGATTGGGATAGGCATAGGTATCCACACGGGGAACTTGGGGTGAGGGGGTTGTAGGCTTCACAGGAACCTCAGCCCGGAACAGGCGCCAAGTGCGGCCGCCATCGTCGCTGCGCAGCAGCCCGTCAGACGTTCCAATCCACAGATGCCTGCGCGTAGTGGCCACAGCAAGAACACGCACGTCGGGCCGCAGCACGCGACGTGAAGTAGGATCGTAGAAATCCCGGATCGTCTGCCACGTGCGGCCCTGGTCGGTTGAGACAAACAGGCCGTTGTCACCGGCGGCGTAAACCGTATCGCCCCGAAAAGCAAAGTCGTTGATCCGCTCCCCAAGCAGCACTTGCTCAAAAGTGCGACCGCCATCGGCCGTACGCGTGATACCAAACGTCTCGCCCGGCGTGCGTCCTGCCGGACGCGTGGCAAACCACAACACGTGCTGACCGTTTGGCCGCACTTGTTCTGCAATCGCCACAATCCAATTGCCCGTTGGGGCGTTCGGATAGCCTTCGTTGGCAAACCGGTCCCAGCTCAGACCTCCATCTTCAGAGCGGTTAATGCCCCCAGCTGTCCCAGCCCAGACCGCTCCTGCACCATCCACGTGCACAGCAAAAGCGAAATAGTTGTCATAGCGATCTTGTGCACTGGTAGGCGGCCCAACGCGGAAAAAGTAAGACCGTTCGGGGCGCAGAGCATCAAGCGTATCGGGAGGCAAGACGGCACGATGCCAGCTGCGACCCCAGTCGTCGGAATAGCGCAACCCTCCATACCAGCTAGCTACCCAAAGTCGATGCCTAAGCCGATCATAAGCCAAATCAAAAGTTGTTGTCAGCTGTGGAGAAACGATGGGTATAGCGGGAAGGCGGGAGCTGCCATAGAGGATCACAGTGTCGGCAGGCGCATCCAGGGGCGGAAAGCGGAAGCTCCAGCTTTGACCACCATCGGTCGAGACGACCAGGCCGACGGCCTCAAAGACGTCATCGTCGATGCCATCGCCATTTAAGTCGGCCAAATAGCGTGTGCCTAGGCTTGCCCAAACCGTGTCGCCAATGACCAGCAACGCATAAACACGGCCGCGCCCCTGCGTAATGGAGTCGACATTGGCGCGGTACCAGGTCTGGCCGCCATCAAAGGTAAGGTCCAAACGCGGACCAATCCAGAGCGAATCTCCCCGGGCAGCCAAGTTGCTGACAAAGTTGTCGGCGATACCCGGAACGGGAAGCAGCGTGGCAACGCGGTGCATCCAGTCGGTTTTGGGTTGGGCCCAGAGCGGAAGCAGCGGCAGCAGACTAAGCAAGGCGGCCCAGCAGATTTGTTTATTCCACCACCACATCACGACGCACCTCCTCGCTGGTCAGTCCAGTTCGGTCTATGGCTTGAAAGACGAAGGGATAAACGCCCGGTGCGTTGTCGCTGGACAAAGCAAGCGTTATGGTGAAGCGTCCGTCGCCGGCCACCTCGTCGCCACTGCTCGGAACCCCGCCGCAACTGCTTTTTCCTCCATCGTCACAGAGCAAAATAGGCGCTCCACCGGCAACACGCAGCTCCACGCGCAAGATGTTTGCCAGGCCGTCGGGGTCAGACACCCGCGCCACAACGCGGAAGGTAACGGGAGGAGCTCCATGCGGGGGACGACGTAACGTGTCAGGTACCAGGACTTCTTCGATCACCGGGGGCCCTCCTGCTGCCCAAAACCACAAAATTCCACGAACTTGGTTGCTTAGGCGCTGCTCGTTGTCTACAGCATAGACGAGCACGGTATAGGGGCCAACGTGGGCCCGCTGAAGCTGTAGGGTTATTTCTCCGGCGTAGCGATCCTCGCCTATAGCCCGCAACGTCCCTGTAGCCACCGGCTCCGTCGCTTGCAAGGGAGCCCGTACCACAAACGCGACCTGTTCAACAGAGCCATCGGGATCGCGCGCCGTAACGGCTATCGAAAGTGGCACCAAGGCGACCTCTCCCTGGACCTGATCGGGCGGCAACGCGGCCACATCCACCGAATCGGGCGAAAAGCTCAAATTGGAAACCACCGGCGGCCTTCCCTCAAGCGAGGGAGCTCCCGGCAGCGTATCGCAACCCCAAAGCAAGCTGCCTGCTAGGCCCATGATCCACACTAGGCGCCCCATGCACCCCATAACGATTCATTTGCGTAATTGTGCGCGTTTTGTATCACTATCGCATGGGCACTAGCAGAAATTAATAGTAAATCGTGCGCTTTACCGCACCCTTTTAAAGTAGATGCAGCGGTCGAATGCTAAAGCAAAGTACAAAAATAGCAATAGCTATCCAACCTAGCACGCGTCGCGCGCGCGTAAGGGGCTGCACAAACCAAACCGGGGGATGATCCACGCGGATCAGGTATAAAATGAGTAAGCCCCAGAGAAACCAGCCGCTGTGTCCTAGCCAGCCAATAAGCTCTGCCCAACGCGGTGCTAAAGCCGCCAAAATCATTAGTCCTAGCAACAGCGGTGCAATCCAGCGATGATCTCCTGCAAAAAGCCGATGAAGATACAGGTAAAGCGTGAAGGCTAAGCCAAACCAGGCAGCTGGCTCTAGCCACCAGATACCCTCGGCCAACAGTGCGGGCAGCATTTCCAGGGCAAAGCCGATGGTAGCTGAAGCGAGCAGAAGCACCATAAAGGCTCGCGCAAGACGTCGATGCCAAAGGGATCCAAAAAGAGCATAAAGCACATGGCCACCGTCGAGCTGACCGACCGGCAGCAAATTAAGTGCGGTAAAGAACAACCCCAGCCAGGCAGCAAACAGCGTGGGATAGTGGTACAGCTCGTACATGGGAGGCACATTGGGGAACAAGCGTGCCAGCGTGTCGAAAAGCAGCGTAGGGCCTAGCACCAGCGTGGTACTGGTGGGATCGTCAGAGGGTAAAGGAGCCACGGGGAAACGTCCATGTGCTTGAATATAAGCCTTTAAGGCTTCGTGGCCTGGTACATCGAGCAAATACGTAGGCGGTGGCAGCGTGATCAATGCATAAAGCAGCACCAGTACGGCTACCACAAAGCCGGCGAGTGGACCAGCCACACCAATGTCAAACAGCGTACGGGTATCAGGAATCGGTTCCCGGATGCGAATTACAGCTCCAAAGGTGCCGATCCCGTTGAAGGGGAAAGGAATGTAGTAAGGCAAGGTGGCATCGATCTGGTGACGACGCGCCGCTAGGTAGTGACCCAGTTCGTGCACCGTTAGAATTAAAAGCAGCGGCACGCTAAAACGCAGGCCATCGCTTAGGAGCGCGCTATAGCCTACGTGTTCGTAAAGGAGCCACCGCCCCGCCCACTCGGGCCACGTCAGGGTCGTCGAAAGAAGGGTTAAAAAAAAGAGCAACAGATGCAGCCACAGCCGTTGGGGTCGGTGCGGCTGAGGGGTAAAGGCTTCGCTCTGCTGCGTAAGGGGTTTGGATTCCAACGGTTACGTGCAGGCTTAGTGCAGGGCCTTCAGGCCAGCTTCGATGCGGCGCATGGCTTCGGCCAAGTCTTCCATCGAAGCGGCGTAGGAAATGCGCACTCCGTTCGGGTCGCCAAACGCCTGGCCAGGCACTAAGGCCACGTGGCACTGCTCCAGCAGATACATGCATAGCGACTCGCTATCGGTAATGGCCTGACCTTCAGGCGTGCGCCGTCCATAGAAGGCCGAAACTTGTGGGAACAGGTAGAAAGCCCCTTCAGGCTTAGGGCATGTAATACCCTCCATACTGCCCAGCTGCTGCAGCAGAAAATCACGGCGCTGGCGAAAAGCGGCTACCATTTCCTGAATCGGGCCTTTGTCCATTTGGAGTGCCGCCAGACCAGCTTTCTGAGAGATGCTGCACGGCGCCGAAGTAAACTGGCTCTGTACTTTAGCAGCAGCCTTGACAATCGGCAACTCGGCAGCCAAATAGCCCAAACGCCATCCGGTCATGGCAAAGCTCTTAGAAAAGCCATTCACCGTGATCGTCCGCTCCTTCATGCCAGGCAAGCGGGCAAACGATACATGCTCAGCATCAAACACAATGTACTCGTAAATTTCGTCCGAAAGCACGTAAACATGTTCGTGCCGCCGCAGCACCTCCGCTAAGGCTTCCAGTTCCTCAGGGGTGTAGACCGTGCCGGTCGGATTCGAAGGCGAGCACAAAATAAGCAGACGCGTGCGTTCCGTAATGGCTGCTTCGAGCGCTTCCGGCGTGATTCGATAACCGGTTTCCACCGAGGTGGACAGGATTACCGGTTCTGCGCCCGCTAAACGTACCATTTCAGGATAGCTCACCCAGTAAGGGGCTGGGATGAGTACTTCGTCGCCCGGACGGCAAAGCACCTCGATGGCCATGGCCACGGCCTGCTTGGCGCCATTGGTGCACAGAATTTGCTCTGGAGCGTACTCTAGACCGTTCTCTTCGGCAAGCTTGCGGCTGATGGCTTGCCGCAGCTCCAGCATGCCGGCATTTTCCGTGTAACGCGTAAACCCTTCGCGGATAGCTGCAATAGCAGCCTCGGCAATCGGTGCCGGCGTACGGAAGTCTGGCTCTCCCGCACTCAAACTGATCACCGGCTTGCCTTCCCGGCGCAACTGTTTGGCTCGGGCACTCATGGCCAGCGTCGCCGAAGGCTGCATGGCCATTACCCGGGGATTAAAAACTTCGACCTGCACAGCCATAGCTTACTCAGATGAAACAAAGGATTGCCCGCTTTAACGACACAAAAGAAAGTTAGATCACCAGCGCTTCGGCTTCAATGGGCTAGGCGTTTCTTCCGGAGCGCTTCAACAACAGGCGGCGGCACAAACAGGCTTACGTCCCCACCCCAACGGTGCACCTCGCGCACAATCGAAGAGCTAATCATTGCATAGGCTTCTGAGGTCATTAAAAAAACCGTCTCCAGTTCAGGATAAAGACGACGGTTAGCAAAAGCCATGCGAAATTCGTACTCGAAGTCACTGACCTGCCGCAAGCCCCGAACCAGTGCTGTTGCCCCCCGGGCACGTGCATGATCTACCAGCAGCCCTTCAAAGGCAACCACCTCGACACGCTCCAGGTGAGCTGTGCACTGACGGATGAGTTCACAGCGCTCCTCTATGGTAAACAGGGGCGACTTGCCCACGTTGACCGCCACGGTTACCTCAACCCGGTCAAAAATGCGCAGCGCTCGCTCTACAATGTCTAGGTGACCATAGGTGAACGGATCAAACGTCCCGGGATAGAGGGCCAATCGGGTAGACATGGAAGTCAACGTGGGATGGCTTGCGGACGAAACACCGAAACGATCGTGCGGCCATAAGCTCTGCTGGTATCTAAATAAGGATGCCCCTCAAAGCGATGCCTTTTGTCATGCTCTAAGACAAACAACCCATGAGGTTTTACATGGGGCAAAGCCAGCTCAGGTAGTTGCGGCAGCTCAGGCAGATCGTAGGGAGGGTCAGCCAAAATCAGGTCAAAAGGCGGGCCGCTATAGCGACGCAAGTACGCTACAGCATCCGCCCTGAGAAAAACGCAGTGATCCTCCACGCCTAGAGCACGGGCATTTTCCCGAGCGTAGGCTAGCACCGGCCCTTGCAACTCCACAAACGTTACCGCAACAGCACCTCGGCTGATGGCCTCTAAGCCCAGAGCTCCTGTGCCAGCAAACAAATCCAGCACGTCGGCACCCTCGAGCTCCATGCGGCTTTCCACCAAATGAAAAAGCGACTCGCGCGTACGATCGGTCGTAGGGCGCGTCAGGTGCCCTTTAGGCGCCCGCAGACTTTTGCGGCGGAAGCGTCCGGCAATGATCCGCATAGGTCAACCCTTAGCTCAGGGCTACGCCAATGCAGGGGACGTAGGCCTCAACCTCAAAGGAGCTCGCCAGGCTGCGTGGATCCAGCGTTGTGAGCACAAGTGGGTTTAAGCGCACAGGTTCAACGGGAAAAAGTGGACGCAGCGCCTCCATCAACGTATCGGTCACGTGCGTCCCATAGAGCATCAGCTGCTCTACCATTCCCGCTGCTAACCCTAGCTTATGCAAAAGCGCTAGGCTAAAATAAGACGCATTGGCAGCAGGGCCCTGCATGTAATGGCTCAGCATCCAGGAGCCACGGCGGCAAAGCGTGTACTCGGTGTGCGTTTCATAGCACCCAATAGCCAAGCCCACCTCTGGCGGAAGCCCAGGCTCTGGACCAGGCATGCGGCTAAGCGTTTTCGCTACACCAGCCGTGCTCAACCGGATGCGAAAAGCCGAGCAGGGAGCCCGACGCAACACCTGCGCTAAGTTTTGTTCCACATGCGCCGGTAGCACCAGCACCTGATACCAACGCAGACGTTCCCCTTCGGGCAGCGTTTGCACCCAACCGGACTCAAAGTACAGGCGAAAAACAGTGGCTTCCTGCCCACTGAGCCAAACACTTTCTGCTATTAGACGCTGGTGAAGAACCCCTGGATCGATCGGTTCGGGCTGAAGACTGCCAAACGTCAGCACCTGGAGAGGATGGAGCGCCACTTCGATCTCCGAAGCGCGCGTGCCGCTCAGCACATCACACAACGCCTCGGCCACAACATCCAGGTAACGCGGTGCTTGAGACTGCAACTCGGCTACGACATCAAAGTCAAAATCACAACTTCCTAGCCGTAGCAAATGATACCTAGCCTCCTGCCGTTCTAGTTCGGCATAGCGCAGCACGCTACCCTGCAGTTCAATACCCGCCCGAGGCCGTTCCATAGTGCCCCTCTAGACCTGCAACCGCACAACCGCTTATTCCCAGCTGGCGGCGTTAAGTTTCGTTACATCCGGCTCCAATGCGCCAATGTGATCGTCAGAATGCGGATCTTTCAGGTAATAGATATCTACCCGACCCGTATCGTTCACAACGTATTCAAACTTTCCCCCACGTGGCGAAAAAATCATAGAATCCACAATAAAGCCAGGCCCAAAAAGGCTATCGGCCTTAGCCATCATAAACGAATCCGCTCGGACCCAAAGCACTAAAGAATCTAGGGTCGAAGGGAAACGCTCATAAAGCGACTGGTACCGAATCAGCGCTGTACGCACATCAATCATGCGATCACGCGTCAGGCGCGTAAGCGCCTGCTCACGCCGTACCGCTTGGTAGGGTTCTGTAATCGATACGTACAGATAATACGCCAATACCACAATCACCAAGCCCAAAACCAGCTGCAACAGTAGGCGTGTGGTGTGACGACGGTCAGCCATGCGTGTCGTGCTCCTGATGAAAACTTACCTGTGAAAACGCAGCGAGCAACTTGTCCCGCCGAGCGCGAAAATACAGGACGCCTCGTGGAAATGCAACATGTCTTTTGCTTTCCATCATCCTTTCGTCACGCCGCAACCTCTACATAAGCCCTTCGGTTAAAGCAAGCTGGTTTCTCCAAACAAAGCATGTGCATGACGCGCCTATTGGTGAATATCGACCACGTAGCTACCCTACGGAATGCGCGGCGCGAGACCGTCCCTGACCCCGTCCAAGCCGCCGTGCTCTGCGAGCTGGCCGGAGCAGATGGCGTTGTCTTCCACCTACGAGAAGACCGGCGACATATTACCGATCGGGATGCTTTTCGCCTCAAAGAAGTCGTTCAGGGAAAGTTGGACTTTGAGCTGTCCACCAACGAAGAAATTGTCTCGATCTGCTGCCAGGTGCGGCCGCATTTGGCCACGTTGGTGCCAGAGCGGCGTGAAGAGATTACTACCGAGGGAGGCCTAGACGTAGTGGCCAACCGCGCCCGTCTGCAAACGGTAATCCCGCGACTTTTTGAGGCAGGCATTGAGGAAGTAGCCCTTTTTGTCGATCCAGATCCGAAACAAATTGAAGCAGCACATGCTTTAGGTGCTAATGCCGTTGAACTGCACACCGGTGACTTTGCCAATGCGCCCACTGAAGCAGCACAGCGTGCTGAAGCAGAGCGACTCGCCCATGCAGCACAGCTGGCACACGAGCTGGGGCTCCAGGTTCACGCAGGGCATGGCCTAAATTACCATAACTATTTGCTCTTCCGGGAAATCGTACCCCATGTCCATGAAGTATCAATCGGCTTTGCCATCATTGCCCGTGCAGTGCTTGTTGGACTGGAAACTGCTGTGCGTGAAATGCGTCGGCTGGTAAAAGGCTTTTGAGCGACACGTAAATGACCAGTCCCTCTCCTTTACTCATCGATCCCTCCCAACTGCCTCCCGAGCACCGGAGCGGCTATGTGGCCATTGTGGGCAAGCCCAACGTGGGCAAAAGCACGCTCATGAACGCGCTCTTAGGCCATAAGCTCTCTATCGTCACCCCTAAGCCGCAAACAACCCGTCATCGCGTACTGGGCATCCTCTCAGGCGACACGTATCAGATCGTCTTCCTCGACACGCCCGGTGTGCTCAAAAAAACGCGCTATAAGCTGCATGAGCACATGATGCGTACGGTAAGCCAAGCCATAGCCGACGCCGATCTGGTGGTTTTTATGGCCGATGCTACGCAGGAAGCGCCAGATACGTTTAGCCTCGGCTATTTAGGCGAGCGACCAGCCATTTTAGCCCTCAACAAAATGGACCTCGTCCGCACAGAGCAAGCGCTACCGCTGGTGCAAACGTACACCCAGCTGCATCCCTTTGCAGCAGTGGTGCCCATCTCGGCTTTGACAGGGTATAACCTAGACGTGCTGCTGCAGGAAATCATTCAGCACTTGCCAGCCGGCCCTCCTTTTTATCCGAAAGATCAGCTCAGCGAACATCCAGAACGGTTCTTTGTAGCCGAAATCATCCGAGAAAAAATTTTCGAGCAATTCCGCGAGGAAATTCCCTATGCAACCCAGGTAAACATTGTGGACTACAAAGAGCGGCCAGAAGGGAAAGACTTCATCGACGCCGAAATCATCGTGGAGCGCCCCACGCAAAAGGCTATCCTCATTGGCAAAGGGGGACAAGCGCTCAAACGTCTAGGCATGGCAGCACGTCAGGACATTGAAGCTTTTCTGGGCCGCCCGGTCTATTTACAGCTGCACGTCAAAGTACGAGAAGACTGGCGCAATCGAGATGCGCTGCTGCGTGCTTATGGCTACTGAGCGTCGATGAGCTGAACGCCCAAACCCTGGGCCACTGCCTCACGGAGTGCTTCAGGAACGCGGGCGCGCTCGATACGGTATCGGGAAAAACTGCGACGGCGTGGATAATTGCGCCGTAGCAGGAGAAAACGTTCAGCCCGCTGCGTAGTAGAAGCCTGATGCATTAGGGTGCGAAAGCGGGCATCGTCGGCAGCAATATCATACATTTGCCGCACCAGGTTAGCTAACCATTCGGTTTCTGAAAGGCCTGGATCAGGCGGAATAAGCTCCCAGCACGTTTGGGCATCTTCTTGTAGAAAAGCCCAGCTGTTTAACTCAAGCTGAAGCTCAAGCTGATGCGCCAAGGCCTCCGCCAGCATAAGGGTACCTTGGAGCTTCCCTTCAAAAGAGTGACCGGCAATGTGTGGGGTAGCCAGATCAACATAGGCGATCAGCTCTGGATCAGGCGCAGGCTCGTTTTCCCAGACATCTAAAACCACAGCAGCTGGCCGGCCTTGACGACGGGCTGTTAGCAGGGCCTGGCTATCCACCACCGCTCCACGTGCGGTGTTAAGCAACCAAGCCGCAGCACGCATATGCGCCAAAGCAGCGGCGTCGATCAGGTGATAGGTCGGATAGGGCCCTGTTTGCGTTAAGGGCACATGCAGCGTGATCACGTCGGCTTCTTGCAACAACCGTTCCAGCGAGACAAAATCCGCAAACCCGCGTTGCTCTGCCAGCGGAGGATCGCAGCAAAGCACTTCGAGCCCAAATGCCGGCAACCGACGAGCTAGCCGACCGCCAATATGCCCACAACCGACAATGCCTGCCACCCGTCCACGCAGCGAAATCCCCCGGCGCACCGCCAACTCAAAAAGTGCCGCCAGCACGTATTCTACGACCGAGTCAGCATTAGACCCTGGGGCATAGGCAAAAGCAATACCTCGCTGACGTAAATACTCGAGATCGACATGGTCAATACCTCCCGTAGCAGACCCGACAAACTGCACGCGGCTGCCGTCCAGCAGCGCAGCATCCACCCGTGTTACACTGCGCACAAGCAGCACATCGCAGTTCCGCACAGCTTCCGGCGTAATCTGACTGGCTGGCAGTGGCCGCACAACCCCAAAGCCCTTAAAGACTTCAGCCACAAATGGAATATTTTCATCGGCCAAAATGCGCAGCGGACGGGGAATGCCCGGAAGCAAGTGCATAAGCGTTGTCCTGTTGGTCCGACTTAAGGTTTGTATACGTCTGTGTTGCTCACAAAAGCCGCATGGCGGCTGTCGGGCGCCCAGCTGTTTACATTAAGGGTACCCTGACCTCCATAGAGATAGGCTACCACACGCGGCTTGCCCCCTTCGGCAGGCATCATGCGCAAGTAAACCGGACGGTAAAAAGGATGATCGCTGGGATCTACATCAGGTAAATAGGACAAAAACAGCACCCAGCGACCGTCGGGTGAAAGATGCGGAAACCAGTTGTTAAAAGCATCCTCGGTGAGTTGCTCCAACCCACTTCCATCAGGCCGCATGCGCCAGATCTGCATGGTACCGCTCCGCACTGAGTTAAAGTAAATGTATTGCCCGTCAGGCGAATACTCCGGTCCATCATCAAGCCCTGGTGCATCGGTCAACCGCTCTTCTGGACCCCCTTCTACAGGAATGCGGTAGATGTCGTAATCACCTTGGCGCAGAGCAGTGTAAACCAGATAGCGGCCATCGGGCGACCAGCCGTGCAAGTATGAAGGGCCGGTAGGCGTAACCTGCCGGGGCACTCCGCCTTCAGTAGGCACCACATAAATGATCGACTGGCCGCCATGCTCTGCAGCATGATGGCTGAGGCCTAGCCAGCGTCCGTCAAACGAAAGCACATGATCATTGTTGTTCTGATTCGCAAATCCCGTGGGAATGACCGTAGCGGCTTGCGTGGCCAGCTCAAAGCGATAAAGCAACCCGTCTTGGTTGTAAATCAACGCCTGGCCGTCAGGCGTCCAATTAGGGGCTTGTAGAGAGCCTGAACTGACGTGCAGAATTTTGCGCCGGCCAGTTTGGACATCAAGCACTTCAAGCAAACTACCCAGATAGTCTCTGTAGGGGACCCACCCTTCCGGAGCAGGCACAACAATGCGCACGTTGTCAAATACGGCTCGCTCAAGCACCGTATCGTTATGCGCACAAATAAACAACCCCACGTAGACCGTATCGCCCAACGCAAGGCCGGTAAGCGTTTGCGAGATCAACGGCTCACCAAAACGGGCTACCGCAGCAATGTAGGTGTCTCCGCGACGCTCAAGCTGCAACACGTCCGGCCCCGAAAGCGCAAACCGCATTTCCTCGGTGGGACCACCCGCTACACGGCGAAACTGCAGTGCGGCTAACCCGTCACCATGAACCACAACGTCGACATAAGGCGCATCCGGCTCCAGACTGGCCCGCACCATCCATCCCATCTTGCGATGCGGATCTACACCTGGACCTAAAAACTGCCCCCGCGCATGCAATGCAAACGCTCCTTGCAAACGACGCCAAACAAAGTGAAACGCATCCTGACGCCCCCAAACGTTCGCCCCACTACCTTCCAAGAAATACACCTGAGCTTCTGGGTCATAGTGGACCGATCCGGCCTGCTGCACCTCGCCCACATCGCCATGCCCCACAAATATTCCCAAAGGCCCAATTTGGGCAATCGCAAGCCCTGAGGTGGTTAACCCCAAAGCACATAAAAGCAATCCACTTTTGATCATAGACTCTGCTTGCAGAAAACCTACACGTTACTGCTTATAGCTTACGGTGCTTTTGATCAGAAAACAAGCCATCCGAAATGGCAGCCGCTATGGCTTTTGGGGAAAAGCATATGACTTGTTCGCCTAAGCTTCACCAGATGTGCATAACTTGTTCATAAAAAGCGAAACTGCATTAAAAACAGGCTGTTGAACTGCCCGTCGAGTGACCGGGTCGCAGGCGGTCTTTATCATAAACGATCTGGCTGCCCACGACCCGGTGTGTTTTATAAACCAACCCGGCATGCCTATGCAACGCAGACGAACGGCAGTTTTGCTGCTGACGCTGCTCATGTTCACCGGGATCTTGGCATTTAAAGCCGATCGATGGTTAGGCGTCTCTGATGAACCTATAGCCTTTGAAGCCTCTTTTGCGCCATCTCCCACTTTAGATTCGCTGGATCAGGTCCGTGCCCACCTCATCCGTCTAGGGGTGCATCGTCTTCCACCGCTACCTCCGGAGGCTATCGATACCGAAACGCTCTGGCTGGCTCGGGCTATTTATTCAGAGACCAAGCGCCCTGAGGAGATGGAGCTGATCGCTTGGGTGGTGCGCAATCGTGTAGAAACTCGCTATCGGGGGAAGGCCACCTACCGAGAAGTTATTCTGGATCCTTACCAGTTCAGCGCATTTCTACCCTACAATCCTCGCCGGTTTTACTACATGCGTCTTACGCCACACAGCAAGGCTCCAGGTTGGCAGCAGGCACTCAGCATCGCCTATTACGTGCGGTTTGCGGATCCCCAATACCGGCCGTTTTCGATCCGCACACGCCATTTTTATAGTGAACAGTCCATGACCGATCAGCTATTTCCCATCTGGGCTGAGGGCGTTCATCCTGTGCGTCCAGCACGCTACCGAATTGACGAGCGGCGCTTTCGCTTTTACGAAGACATCTCATGAGGAGCTTATCCAGGCCTATGCGAACGCGTCTGCTTAAGAGCCTGCTCCTTTGCCTGTTTTTGCTTCCAGCATGCCGGCAAACCGGACCAGAGCCGGACCGCCTGGAATACCCAACTACCGGATTTTTTGTACCGGAGTCGCCCCCGCAGTTCCGGGCTGAAGGCATCCGCATTGCTACCTTCAACACGTTCTTCCTCTTTGACGGCTACGGCGACGAAGGGCAGGCAACCTTTCCCCATAAAGGCAATCCAGAAGCTGCACGCCAGCACCGCGCGCGCATTGCCCAGGTACTACGCATGCTGCAGGCAGACGTTGTCGTACTCCAGGAAGTGGAACACGAGGCAGTGCTGCGCCGCATGGTCAAGGAAGACCTGGCTGATTTGGGCTACGAGGTCTATTTTGTACAAGGAAACGACACGTTTACCGGGCAGGATGTAGCCGTGCTGTCACGCCTGCCAGTGGAAAAAATTGGCCGTACCGAAGAACGCGTACCGGTTGAAGGCAGTAGCGAAACCTATGGCGTGAGCAAAAACATCTGGGTCCGCATGTATCTTGGCGACCTGCCCGTGACACTTATCGGCGTGCATTTTTTGGCAGGACCTAACGACCCCAGCCGCCGGCCCAGGCGAGAAGCTCAGGCTGAAGTGATCCGCCGCCTGGTAGTCCGTGAACTAGAAGCAGGACGTGCCGTAGCTGTACTAGGCGACTTGAATGACTTTGACGAAACCGTGCCCGATTTAAACGGCAATCGGCCAATTAGCCGTGTTCTGGCGATCATCAAAGCCGCTGGTCCAGGACCCACCGACGACCTGTACAATGTGCTTGCTGCCGTACCCCAAACTGACCGCTATACGGCATTCGACGACCGCGACGAAGATGGACAAGTAGCATGGCCAGAGCTTTCGGCCATCGACCACATTCTGCTTTCTCCTCAGCTTAAAGCACGACTGCAAGAGGTACACTACGTGCAGGCCCATGACCCCCGCACTGTCTCCGACCACTTTCCTGTGATCGTGACCCTAGCCCCCCGTGGATTATAGCCCAATCCCTAACCGCAGCATGACCACATTCAAGTGCTGACGCGCATCGGGCTCGATGGTCACATCACCTACAGCAAAACCTTTTGTAAAGCGCGAAACGCCAAACGTGTATTGCAATTCCGGATACAGACGTAAACCTAACAGATTAACCTCAACGCCTACCCCCAGACTACCAGCCAAACTGAGCCGCTCTAAATTATCCTTAATTTCTGGGTCTGCTCCTGTAGGAAAGCGCAGCACAGGACCAGCCATCACATAAGGCGTAAGCAAAGGAAAGGTTAGGCGATAGCGAAGGTCAACTGGAATTTCCAGCAGCGACACGTTGAAGTTGTCCCAAATACCCGGCACCTCATCCGAAGCGCCTTGATAGAGCGCACCTGCATCCATATAGCGAAGTCCGGGACGAACAGCTACAGGCCCTAAGGGAATATCGAGCCAAAGCGCAATATGCCAACCCTGGCTGTTTTCGAACGTGGCCCGCGTATCGCCGGTATGAATATCACTTAGGCGATTAAAGTTGAGCCCCACCGAGGCGCCAAGCTGAGCCTGAGCAGAACCCACAAAGCAAAGCAGCACGCCGAGGTATCCAAGTTGCAGCAGTAATCGAGGCATAACGCTCCTTTCGTTTGGTGACACTTACCGCGTGCAACCTCGGCCCAGCTTTCGGGTTCATGCAATGACGGGTTTTTTCCCGAATGTTAATCCGCTACCTCCATGAAAATCGGTATCACGTGCTACCCGGTCTATGGCGGCAGCGGCGTGGTAGCAACCGAACTGGGCAAAGCGCTAGCCGCACGCGGACACCAGATCCATTTTATCGCATATTCCATGCCATTTCGCCTGAGCCACATTACTGAGCGCATTTATTTCCATGAAGTGCACGTCAACACTTATCCCTTGTTTGAATATCCGCCCTACGACCTTGCCCTAACGAGCACTATGGTGGACGTGGTAAAGTACGAAAAACTGGACTTGCTGCACGTCCACTATGCCATTCCGCATGCTACCAGTGCCGTACTAGCCCGCCAGATTTTGGAAAAGCAAGGGCTTTACGTGCCGGTGATTACTACGCTGCACGGGACCGACATCACCATTGTGGGACAAGACCCGTCGTTTAGCCCGGTGGTCACCTACTCGATTAACGAATCCGACGGGGTAACGGCTGTCTCGGAGTACCTACGTCGCGAAACGCTGGCACATTTTGAAATTACGAACCCCATTGCCGTCATTCCTAACTTTGTCGACACCCGGCGTTTCCGTCGCCAGAATAAATCCCACTTCAAGCAGGCGCTGTGTCCCCATGGGGAAAAGGTCATTGTACACGTATCCAACTTTCGACCGGTCAAACGCGCGCCCGATGTAGTCCGGGTGTTTCACCGGCTGCGTACCGCAGGCTTGGCCGTAAAGCTACTGCTTGTTGGCGACGGCCCCGACCGCGTCCCTGCCGAGCATCTAGCCCGTGAGCTGGGCGTCTATGAAGACGTGCGCTTTTTGGGCAAGCAAGAACCGGTCGAAGAAATCCTCTCCATTGCCGATCTTTTCCTCATGCCCAGTGGCTCGGAAACTTTTGGCTTAGCAGCCCTTGAGGCCATGGCTTGCGGTGTGCCCGTTGTAGCCAGCAATATCGGCGGCCTTCCCGAACTGATTGTAGAGGGCGAAACAGGCTACTTGTGTCCGTTGGGAGATGTAGAGGCCTTTACCGATCGCGCTTGGCGCATCCTGACCGATGAAGCGCTGCAGCAACACATGAGCGAAGCCGCGCGTCGCCGCGCCGAAGAATTCGATACCAGCCGCATCGTTCCACGCTACGAGGCCTATTACGAACAGGTGCTTGCCCAAGCCGCACCACGCATGCTTTAAGCGGTTATGCCCCACCTGATCAGCCGCAAAAAGCCCGCCTATCCGATCAGCGATATTTTGCGCGCGTACCTCGAACGCTACGGCCGCATCTACGATGGCGGCATCCGTTACGACGACCTGCTGCGCTACGACAACGCAATCACGCTATACGACGAGCGCGGCAACGACACACTTTGGGCTACGGTCTTCTATCCGCAATTAGAGCAGCGCGAAATCCACGACCGTCTACGCCTAACCTATGCCCTGCTCAAAGCCGAAGGAGACCTGTCGATTGCAGATCACCTCTATATCGACCGCATTGATTTATGCCTCTACGGCAATACTTCACCCTTTCGCGTACGCATTGTCAACGCCCTGAACGATAACTTCGACTACTTCTACGTCAAACGCGTCGACGCCAACCGCATCTACGGCCTGGAGCTAGAGCATATTCTCTCCCCTAACCGCATCAATTACTTCGTCTGGGGCGACACGATCATCGAAGAGCACATCATCGGCATCCCAGGCGACCATTTCCTCAAGGACTACATGCCCGACAACCGCTTTGACCGCGTGCGCCTGGCTAAGGAGTTCGTCAAATTTAACGAACGCTGCTTTGTGCGCCTCTTAGGCGACATGCATGCGGGGAACTTTGTGATCGATGCTACACCCGACCTCGAAAAATGGCACTACCGCATGCGGCCTATCGACTTTGATCAGCAAAGCCATCATTGGCGCAAAGAAGTCTACCTGCCCGAATGTTATCCCCAAAATCAACCCTTTGTAGCCCTGGTGGCAGAATACCTGCCAGACGAAACGGTCCTGCAGTATCAAAAAGAAGAGCGGGCGCTGATTGCCAACCGTATGCGGGTTTCACACGGCCGCTTTCAGGCATTAATGGAAGTGATGCAAGAGGATCTCATCGCGCCCGAAACGCACGTGCGCCAGCTTGGCGCGCAACTGGCAGCGCACTACGGCGACATGCGCTTTGAGCGCTGTCTCACCATGGGAGAACTGGTGGCCTGCTCCACGCAAGTCGTATATGAACGCAGCCGCCCAGCCGCTATCGCCTTTTACCTGCGCGCGGCAACAGGGCTTTAAGGCTGCTTACAACGGAAAAGCACCGGTTAGAAATGGATTGTGCCGACGCTCCCGGCCAATTGTGGTATCCGGCCCATGCCCCGGATACACCCGGGTGGTATCCTCTAAAGGCAACAGCTTCTGGAAAATCGACTGCATAAGCTCTGGCAGGCTCCCCCCTGGCAAATCGGTGCGGCCAATGGAGTCCAAAAACAATACATCACCTACAATCACTAGACCATGCGCTGCATCGTAAAAGCTCAGCGATCCCGGCGAGTGCCCCGGCGTATGCAACACCTGCCAGGTGGTATGACCAAACGAAATCGAATCGCCTTCGTCCAAGTAATACGCGGGCAGGGGTGGCGGCTCTATCGGCACACCAAAAAAGCGGCCCTGGGCTTCCGCTTCCTCTAAAAAAGGAACATCTGCCCGATGCATCCCAAAACCCATCCCCGCATACGTGCTAAAAAAGCGGCAGCCAAAAATGTGGTCGATATGCCCGTGGGTCAGTAAAAGATGCCGTAAGCGCAGCCCGTTACGCTCTAGATAATCGACCACAGCCTGGCACTCAGCAGGCGTATGGCATGAAGGATCGACGAGCACGGCCTCACCCGCATCGTGACATACGTAGCAGTTCGTCTGAAAAGGATTGAACGTAAAGCGCTGAACGGTCATCGTTTATGCTTTGGGTTGGCACTTTCCCCAAAAAAACTTAGCACATCCTTGGGATTTCAAAAAGGCGGCAGTTTTTTTTCACTGGAATCTTCCAGGGGGCGCCTCTGGAACATCTTTGCACGGATTCCGTGCTGCTTACCCAAGCCTAAATACTTAGCCGAAGCAAGCGATGGGGCGGTTTGTATTGTTTTCAGTGGCTTTGGCTCTGCTAACGCTGACGATTGATGGCTACGTATACCTGAACTGGCGTCGCTTTGCTCAAGTGCGGCCTGCCTTGCGATGGACGCTTACAGTCTATCGCATTTTGCTCGTTCTTATGCCGCTGGCCTTACCGGTCTACTTTCTGCTGTTTCGCTGGTGGGAAGTAGAGCCCAAGTTGGCCCGGGCGCTGTTTTTTGGATTCTGGGCAGTGTATTATGTGCCGAAGGTGCCCATTGCCTTAGCACTGGCCGTTAAGGACGGTATCCGCGTATTCCGCTACGTATTTCAACGGCTTCGACCCCAAGCCGCTTCGACAGCCCTTTCAACGCAACCGTCACATAGCATGAGCCGCGCGGCATTTCTGCAGAAGTTAGGGTGGGCCGCCGCAGCACTTCCTTTTGTGGCTGTAGCTCACGGCGTGCTCCGCACACTCTACGACTTTGTGCTCTACCGCGTCACGCTACCCATCCCCAATCTGCCCCCAGCCCTCGACGGGCTAACCATTGGCCAACTTTCAGACCTGCACGCAGGTTCACTATTCAGCCCCCAACCGGTCTTGGAAGCCATCACGCTTTTGTTGGCACAAAAACCTGACCTGATCGTCCTGACTGGCGACTACGTCAACCACGATGCTGACGAGTTACCGATCATCATTCCTGCCCTTCAGCAGTTGCGGGCTGAGCTGGGCGTATGGGGCTGCTTGGGCAACCACGAACACTATGCACACACGCCCGATGTGGTAGGCCGGCTGCATGCCCAAACACCGCTTCGACTGCTAATTAATGCCCATCATACTTTTTACATCGACGGGGCCCGCTTGCATCTCATTGGCACTGATAACACCGGCTTTCGCCAGCGTTTTGCCGACCTACCCAAAGCCTTGCACGGACTCGATACCGACCCCAACGGCGACGAATTTCGGCTCCTGTTGGCCCACGATCCGACGTTTTGGGACCTAGAGGTGCGGCCTCGCTACCCTGACATTGACCTTATGCTTTGCGGCCACACGCACGGCGGCCAAATTGGCATCGAGCTGGGACCACTACGCTGGGGCCTGGCCAGCTTGGTTTATCCGCGCTGGGCAGGCTTGTACACTGAACCTGCTGTTGCGCCTCGAGGACGCCAGCACCTTTACGTCAACCGCGGCCTAGGTACCGTCGGGCCTCCACTGCGCTTGGGCATTCGACCTGAAATCACCCTGATCACCTTGCGCCGCGCATGATCGGCCTAAAACGCCTCCATTGTATGACGCTCAGCATGCTACCTGGCCCGTTTCTAGGCTGGTTGAGCATGCTGATGTTTCTTTTGCTCATGCAATTCCTGATCCGATACCTGCCCGAACTGGTGGGCAAGGGGTTACCCTTAAACATCCTGGTCGAGCTGGTTGCCTACAATTTGGCTTACATGGTGGTGCTGGCCGTACCCATGGCCACCCTGGTAACCACACTCATGACCTTTGGTCGGCTGGCGGAGTCTAATGCCTATGCGGTGATTAAAAGTGCTGGCATTTCTTTCTGGCAGCTGGCCTGGCCTGTGGCGGTGGTGGGCTTGCTGCTGACCGGCGGCATGATGTACTTCAACAACTTCATTTTGCCAGAAGCCAACTACCGCGCCCGCAACCTGTGGATCGATATCCAGCGCAAAAAGCCAGGTTTTCAGCTTCAGGCTGGGGTTTTTTACGATGGTATCGATGGCTATAGTATCCTTGTAGAACGCAGGCTTCCGGGAACCGATTCGCTTTATGGCATCACAATCTACGATTACCGCTACAGTGGCGAGCAGCGCGTTCTGAAGGCACAACGCGGCGCATTGCGTCCAATCGCTGGCGGTCGTTTTATCGACTTGGTTCTAGAAGCAGGCGAGTTTCATCGCCTGCGACGCCTGGAAGGGCGCGAGCACTATGAACGGTTAGCCTTTGGACAGTACCGCATGCGCCTGGATTTGTCGGACTTCATTTTTACCCGCAGCCAGGAAGAAGGCTACCGCACCGACCGTACGACGCCTACCCCAGAGATGATCGCCTTGGTCGATTCGCTGATGCAAGACGTGCAGCGCAGCCAAGAGCGCATCCGACAGCTTCTCTTGCACTACGATTCGGTTTCAGTGCAGACCGCTGCGAGCAGCTTTACGCTACCGACACTTATCGACAGCCTGCAACCACCTCGACGTTTGGCCCTACAAGGCCTTTCGGCAGCACAGCAAGCCCAGGTCTACAGTTTGGCCTTACAAGAAGTGCAACGGCGTCAGACCGAGATTGAAGATTTGCAGCGCATGATCACTTGGACCCAGCAGCGCGCCGACCGCTACCGCGTAGAAATCCACAAAAAGTTTTCTATTGCTGTAGCCTGCTTGATTTTTGTGTTTGTGGGCATTCCCTTAGGCCTAAGCGTTCGGCGGGGCGGGTTAGGCCTGGCTGCCGGTTTAGCCTTGGGGATTTTTTTGTTCTACTGGGTTACACTAGTACAAGGCGAAAAACTAGCCGATCGCGGGTTTCTGGCACCCTGGATCGGGATGTGGCTGCCAAACATCGTTATGGGCTTAGTGGGCATAGGCCTGGTAACTTACGTAGCGTTGGACCTGCACGCTACACGACCCATAGCATGGCTTTGTGAAACCCTTAGGCAGCTTTCCTATGCTATATCTCGTTCCCACGCCCATCGGTAATTTGGAAGACATCACGCTCCGTGCCCTGCGCGTGCTACGCGAAGTTGACCTTATCGCTTGCGAGGACACGCGCGTTTCGGCACGGCTTCTCAAGCATTATGGCATCACCACACCGACAACAAGCTATCATGCCCACAATGAGGCCCGCAAAGCGCTTGAGCTAATCGGCCGCCTAAAAGCAGGCTCGCGCATAGCCCTCATCACCGATGCCGGAACGCCAGGAATCAGCGATCCAGGCTTTTTTTTGGTTCGGGCTTGTATCCAGCAAGGCCTACCCGTGGTGGCGCTGCCTGGCCCTACCGCTTTTGTTCCTGCCTTAGCTGCCAGTGGTCTACCAACCGATCGGTTCGTCTTTGAAGGTTTTCTGCCCTCAAAGAAAGGACGTCAAAAGCGTCTGATGGCCCTAGCTGAGGAGCCGCGAACGCTGGTGTTCTACGAAGCGCCACACCGCCTGGTTAAGACCCTTGACGATCTGGCCCAGGCGTTCGGCGACAGCCGCGCGGCTGTCGTTGCACGCGAATTGACCAAAACGTTTGAAGAGCTGGCCCGAGGCACGCTCCGCACCCTGCACACCTACTATGCAGCGCAACCCCGCATTCGCGGAGAGCTTGTGCTTGTCGTAGCCGGAACCGACTACAAAAGTGACCCCCACTGGCCATGCGACCGCGTGCAGGTAACCGCTGCGTTTCCACCAACCCCATGAGCCACTTAGCTCCAATCGCGCTAGACGGCAGCCAGCATTCTGGAAGTGGCACCCTAGTGCGCCAAGCAATCGCACTAGCCGCTATACTAGGTCGACCACTGCAGCTTTACAATATCCGCGTGCGTCGCCAACCCCCAGGGCTGCGGCCGCAACACCTTAAAGCCGTAGAAGCTGTTGCTGAACTGGTCGACGCCGACGTGCAGGGCGCACGGGTGGACAGCAGCCAACTTTGGTTCGTACCACGCCGCCCCCCTCGCGGCGGTACGTATCATTGGGATATCGGGACTGCTGGCTCAGCCACGCTGCTGATTGGGACGGTTCTGCCGGTGCTAGCTTTTGCCGATGCACCTACACAGGCACGTGTTTGCGGTGGATTGTTTCAAGACTTTGCCCCAACCTTTTTTCATCTACGCCATGCCCTCTTGCCCCTACTGGCCCGCATGGGCATAGAAGCCCACTTGGAAATGATGCGTCCGGGCTATGTTCCCCGTGGCGGAGGCGAGGTGCTACTGCATGTAACGCCCTTACGCAAACCGCTCCAACCGCTGCAGCTAACTGCACAGGGCCGACCAGTACGTGTGTTTGGATACGCACTGGCATCTCATCTAAAAGCCCGCCGCGTTGCACAACGTATGGCCGAACGTTGTCGCCAACACCTCAGGGCAGCTGGTCTACCCGAACCTGAACTTGAAATCCTCGAAGATACCAGCGCTTACCAACCTGGCGCTGCTTTAGCTGTTTTTATTGAAACCAATACCGGAGCGCGCCTGGGCGCCGACCGTGCTGGCGCTCCCGGCCGTCCTTCCGAGGCTATCGCCGACGACGTGGCTTATCAGCTGCTTGAAGACCTGCAGCGAGGCGCTACGGTCGATCGCTTCCTGGCCGATCAGCTTTTGCCCTATGTTGCCTTGGCCCAAGGAAACTCTGCGTACTACATACCGGCGGTTACCGACCACGTAGCTTCCAGCCAGTGGCTTGTGGCCTATCTTACCGGCGCGGTTGTGCACCTTGAGGATCATCGTCTTGGCGTCGATGGCATCGGCCAAGCTCCCTATCCTATACGCAAGCCAGCAAAACTGACCTAGAGAGGGCACCCCCCTGCCCGCAACGCGTTAGAGAGGCGTTTGCTAAAAGATCAAACCGCATACCCATGAATCGTTCGCTGCTCGAGCGCCTGGTCGCCACAGCTGTTTTTTTGTATGCGCTCATACTTTATGGGCTGACCATTGCGCCTACGGTACCTTTCTGGGACGGAGGAGAGTTCATCGCGAGCGTCTTTGGACTGCAAGTCATGCATCCACCGGGAGCGCCGTTTTACGTGCTGATTGCCCGCCTGTTTTCGATGCTCGCTCCTTCGCGCGAGCTGGTCGCGCTGGCGGTCAACTGGGTTTCGGCGCTCTCCAGTGCAGTTACTGTGCTTTTAACCTATCTGATCATTGTACGCCTTATCCGCCTCTGGCAACCAGCCGCTGATCAGCGAACCTGGATGGACGATCTAACGGCTTTGACTGGCGGCGTCGTCGGTGCCTGCACGTTTGCTGTAACCGACTCGTTCTGGTTTAATGCGGTCGAAGCCGAAGTTTATGCCATGTCGATGCTCTTTACCGCTCTGGTGGTATGGCTAGGCTTGCGGTGGAGCGAACAGGCCTCGCGTGAAATCGCTACCCTGCGCCGCGGCGGCACGCTTTCGGCCCTCTCGGCCAATCGCTATCTGGTGCTGATTGCCTACCTATTTGGCCTGGCTATCGGCGTACACCTGCTGAGTCTATTGGCTATTTTCTTTGTAGGCCTATTGATCTTTTTTACCGAATTTGATCGTCCAGCGTGGAGCCCTGCACAACGTGCGCTCCGCATCCTAGGAGCCTTAATACTTACCGCACTCGCTTTTCTCATTATCTACCCTATCATTATTCAGGAGCTACCTGACTGGGCTGGTCAAAGTGGCGATCCGCTGGTATTTGGCCTGTTTGTACTGATCCTGGTCGTCTTTGGCGTATACTATACGCAGCACAAGCAAAAGCCTGCAGCCAATCTGATCATGCTTTGCCTAGCTATGGTGCTGCTAGGCTATTCCAGCTATGCGTATATCCTTATTCGGAGCAGCGTCGATCCCCCGATTGATTTGAATGACCCAGAAACGCCACAAGCTTTTGTCTCTTACCTAAAGCGTGAGCAGTATGGAGAAACCCCGCTCTTGCGTGGCGCTACCTATAATGACCGTACCGGCCAGATCGACCCTTCACGCGAAGTACTTTTCCCACGTCGATGGTCCCCCGACCCTAGCCACCTGCGCGTGTATGCCCAGTATACATCTGACCTTGACTTTTTCTTCCGCTACCAACTCGGGCACATGTATGTCCGGTATTTTCTATGGAACTTTGTCGGAAAAGCCAGCGACGTGCAAGACGCTCCTGCAATTACGGGCTTTCTACCCGGAGAGAAAGACCTTTACTTTTTCCAGACGCCTAGCGAACGTGCTGCACGAAACGTCTACTATGCCCTCCCCCTAATCCTAGGCCTGCTTGGTGCCGCAGTTCATTTTAAGCGCGACTGGCGCCGCGCCTTCAGTGTACTGATCCTGTTTTTGGTCACCGGCGTGGGCATTATCCTCTACCTCAACCAGACGCCTCTACAACCCCGAGAGCGCGATTACTCCTATGTAGCCAGCTTCTTCGCTTTTAGCCTCTGGGTAGGCATTGGCGCCGCTGGTTTACTGGAATTGGCCCGCGAAAAACTGAACTACCGAACCCCTGCGTTGCAGCGCCTGCTGCTTGGTGCTACAGCCGCTATCATCTTTGCGGCTGTACCACTGCACATGCTGCTGGAGAACTACGACGATCATGACCGCTCGGGAAACTACGTAGCTCGCGACTACGCCTGGAACCTGCTTATGAGCTTGGATGAGCAGGCTATCGTTTTCACCAACGGGGATAACGACACCTACCCCCTTTGGTACTTGCAAGAGGTCGAAGGGGTGCGCCAGGACGTGCGCGTGGCCAACCTCTCGCTGCTGAACACAGGATGGTACATCAAACAGCTCAAGCACCAATGGGCTCGTCAGTCGCAGCCCCTGCCGATCTCGCTGAACGACGCGCAAATTGACCGTCTCACCGTGATTGCTTGGGAACCGCGGGAAATTGAATTGCCTGTTCGGCTAAATCCAGCCACGGACTATGCCCAGCTAGGCATTGCCCCTGAAGACAGCGCACGTGTCATGCGGCCCATGCGCTGGCGCCTGGAAGGTCGCCCCTACACACGCGACCTGCGCCTGCTTTACGCGGCCGACGTGGCTGTGCTCGATATGCTACGCACCAATGCAGAGCAGGATTGGAAGCGTCCGATCTACTTTGCCGTCACAACCAGCCCCGACGGCCAGCTTAACCTGCAAAACTTCTTTCAGCTCGAAGGACAAGCCTACC
This sequence comes from Rhodothermus bifroesti, assembly GCF_017908595.1. NCBI lineage: Bacteria > Pseudomonadati > Rhodothermota > Rhodothermia > Rhodothermales > Rhodothermaceae > Rhodothermus > Rhodothermus bifroesti. Next base: position 725,539 of record NZ_JAGKTL010000001.1, on the reverse strand, counting down.
GGGTGGTCCCCGTCCGCCATGGCGTTACCCTGGGCCGCGTCGTACCTTCAATCACGCTGGAGCGACTGCGCCAATTCCGGTTTACTAACCTAGACAATCCCAAAGTTTATTTTGACGAAAACACGCGGCGCATGGTGGACAACTACCGGAGCATCTTTGCCCACATCGCCATCCAGCTTGCCGAGCAAGGGCGGGCGCAAGAAGGACGTGCGGTATTGGACACGATCATGACCCGCATACCGTTAGAGACCATCCCAGCTGACCTGCGCTCCTATTATTTTCTTGCCCAGGCCTATCAGCAAGTGGGCGCACCCGACAGGGCAGTGGCCCTCTGGAAGCGAGCCGAACCGCTTGTACTCTTTACGCTGCGTACAGCCCGCTCTCAGCGCGAGGCGGAAATGGCAGCGCAGTTTGTGCAAATTATTCGAATGACCTACTTAATGGCCGGCGATTACCAGGCTGCAGCCGACTTTAGTAACCGGCTGGCTGATGCCATCGGCGACGACAGCTTCCGCAAAACGCCTGAGGAGTTGCGTCAGGAAATGCAACAACTGATGGGCTTGCCCGACACCAGCGACCGGCCTTAAAGCTTAACTTATCTGGCAGAGGGCCAAGTAATGATCTTCAAGTGCATGCATATGCGCCTTGGCTTCGGGTGAGCTGTCGTCGTAGCCAAGCAGGTGCAACACGCCGTGCACTACGTAGCGACAAGCCTCTTGTAAAAAAGAGGCCCCAAATTCGGCGTGGCGTTCGGCAGCGGTGTCGAGATCTACGTAAATCTCGCCTTCGATGACCCCTGGCGTCTCGCTCAGCGGAAAGGAAAGCACGTCAGTATCGTAATCATGGGCGAGATAGGTCTGGTTTAGCGTCCGCACGGTAGCGTGATCAGCAAGTACTACACTAAGATAGCCCAGCTGCGCTCCTTCAGCGCGAAGTATTGTATGGATAAGCTGGCGCAAACGCGTACGAGGAAGGCGTAAGTCTGGATGTGCCTGGACAATTTCCAGCGTACCCCTTTTTTTCATAGAGACGATTCGTCCCGATCATTAAAAAGCGTTTCAGCCAGCGATAGAGCGACACTGCTCATTACCATCTCTGGCGGAAGCTGCATAAAGTCGGCCGACAGCAGGCGTTCATGCACATTGGCATAGAGCGAACATCCGGCTTCGCGCTCCACAACCAGTCCACTCACTACTCCTTGTTGCCGCCCAAAGAAGATCACTTCTCCCAGCGTTTCACTGGCTAAGAAACCCGTACACCCTTGCAGTTGCAAAAAGGAACTGGGCGTATAGACCGACACCAGCGCTGGCGACATCACTTCGGCAAGTGCGGGGGGAAGCGCAAGCGCGCGTTGAATTTCTAAGGTTAAGCGGCGGCCGCTATGGGCATCAAACAGCTTGAAACGTACCAGCATCCCTTCTATCTCTGGCGACACACCCAACGCCTCAGCAATGCGGTGGATGTCTTTGTCAGAAAAAACAAAAGACATCATTTGTCTCCCTTACTTGCAGCCTAAAGCTGCTGCAAGATAGCCGTACAGCGGCCGAAAAACAATGCCCAGGCAAGGGTTCAAGAACGGCCCACCGGCTGAGGCCTGATACCGCCCCGATGATTTGTTGCCGAACCCGAAGCCTCACGCCGCGCCGCTGCTTCGTCCAGCGGAACAACATTGCGGGCATGCAGGCCTTTGGGTCCTTCATGCAGTTCAAACTCTACCCATTGACCAGTGCGCAGCGTCTTAAAACGTCGCTCACTGATGATCTGCGAAAAGTGCACGAAAATGTCGGCCCCGCCGTCCGGGTGCACAATAAAACCATAGCCCTTTTTGGCATCAAACCACTTAACAACGCCACGACGTGCTGCCATGGGAGGCCTCCTTACAAGCTGCAAAGTACGTTTTTCTTTGCGGCCTCCCCGCCAAAGAACCGGGGACTACAGGCGCAAACGCTTATCTTCTAAAAAGATAGTTTGCAAGTTTTTCCTTGTCAATCTTAAAGGATTCTACATCGAAGCCCTTTGATGCGCAAGATGGTCCCCGATTTTGCGCAAAAAACGCAGGGGGTAGCATCCTTTTGGCGTTAGCCGACTTTTAGGCCATCTTACGCAGCGCCTCGACCACACGGCGTACGTAGTCGGCCCGCAACATAATGTAGAAATGCAAGCAAGGTACCCCAGCCTCTAGCAACTCCTCGGCTTGCCGAAGCGCCCAGGCAATCCCAATTTCCGGGACATGCTCGGGCTTAGCCGCCTCCACTTCGGCTGCCAGTGCTTCAGGAATCTCGATATGAAACCGACTGGGCAGCAGCTGCAAATGCTGCTTGCTGGTTAGGATTTTGAGCCCTGGGATAATGGGCACCGTAATCCCTACTTCACGACAACGCTCGACAAAGCGAAAATAGTGCCGGTTGTCAAAAAACATTTGCGTGGTTACATAATGCGCACCGGCTTCAATTTTACGCTTGAGATTCAAGATATCCCAGGTCAGGTTTGGCGCCTCATAATGTTTTTCCGGATACCCAGCTACGCCAATGCAAAAATCGGTAGCTACGGCATCCTCGAGTGGTTCCAGATAAATGCCGCGGTTCATGTTCGCGATCTGCTGCACAAGATCCACAGCATAAAGGTTGACCGTCCGGTCCGGAGGGATAGGCTTGCGATAACCAGGACTGTCGCCTCGCAAGGCCATGACGTTTTGGATACCCAGGTAATGCAGCTCAATCAAAGCGTCTTCGGTCTCCTCGCGCGTAAACCCGTGGCAGAGGAGATGCGGCACGGTTTCTACCCCAAATCGGCTTTTAATCGCTGCACAAATGCTGAGCGTACCCGGACGTTTACGCTTAATGCGCGGGCGCAACGTGCCATCTGGAAGCGGCTCATATTCTACTTCAGCCGCATGGCTGGTCACGTCAATAAAGGGGGGGTCAAAAGGCATCAGCTCTGCTACGACCGCCATCACTTCTTCTAAAGATCCACCCCGTCGTGGGGGGATGATTTCATACGAGATCAGCGGACCTGCTGCTTGCTCTAAAATCTCGATGACCTTCATGGGCTTAGAGCGGATACAACGTCTCCGGTAAACGGACCCTCTTACCGCTAATGCTTTCAGCAGGTTCAATCGGCCAGCAAGCCTCTTCCCGTTGCTTGCTGCCTATTCACCTTATCGGCAGTACGTGAACTGTTGCAACCCTGTCGAATAGAAGGTCTATTAATTACGGCGCTCCCACAAATCGGTATACCACCCTGCTGGAAGCCCCTCGGAGTGACCTGCCTCAAAAGCATAGCCGTCTGCTTCATCCTGCCCCATTTGCAAACGTACGGCTGCTGTCGGGACAGGTATACGGTAGCGGGGACGCATGCGCCAACCTCGCAATGAAAATTTCCGGTCGAAAGGCATCGGGCGTTCCGGAAATAGAATCCGCCCCGCTGTCACAACAGCCCATACCAGCATAAAAAACAAAATGGGCACAAAGGTACAGGCCAAAAGCAGGTACATGTCGCTTTTTTCGGGCTCCTTTGCTTTTTAAGCACGCTAGGGTTTATGCAAAAGATCCCATACAAAACGCCTGTCTTTGCAAACAGGCGTTCTTAGCACACTTAAGCCGCGCTTTAGTGGGCTGAAGGGGGAGCCATCTGCTCTAGTTGTGGGCCACGAATAGGCTGGCGATCTAGATTGCCAATATCGCCGCGATAGAGCATGTCTAAGAGCGTAAAAGCCAAAAACACCCCGACCATGAGCAGTCCGATGATAAACGAAAGGGCATTGATCGGTCGATCGTACTTTAATCCCATAAAAAAGAGCACCACCAGCGTTGCCTTAATGACAGCAATACCCACAGCCAGCGGAACATGCAAAAAGTTGAGCGCCCCAAGGTCTGCCTGACCTGTCAGCGCAGTGATAATGGTCAACACGACCAAGGTGACAAAAACCTTGAGCAAAAGCGGTCGAGGAATAATGTGATGGTGCGTAGCGTGCGCCATAACTCCGTTTGCCTCAGTGAATCAGATATAGTAAAGGAAACAGGAAAATCCAGATGATATCGACCAAGTGCCAGTAAAGCGCCGAGATTTCCACAGGGGTATAGTAGGCACTGCTAAACGCGCCGCGCCGCGCTTTCAGCGCTACCCAGGTCAGCACCCCCATCCCCACAAGCACGTGCAATCCGTGAATACCGGTCATCACAAAGTAAATACTAAAAAACTGCCCTACGTAAGGAATTTGCAGCCCTTCGTAGGCATAGTTTCCGCCTGGGAAGATATGGTGATGGAATTTTTCGGTGTATTCAAAGTATTTCACCACCATAAACACGCCGGCCAGGGCAATCGTCAGCCAAAGATTCTGAAGTAGACGTTTTTGATTCCCCAGCTGGGCATAGTGCACGGCCAACGCTACCGTGTACGACGAAGCCAGCAGCACCAGGGTGTTCAACCCGCCCAGGCGCCAATCCAGCAATTTACTGGCGGCTTGAAACACTTCCGGGTGCCAGACGCGATAGACCGCATAGGCAACAAACATCCCGCTAAAAAGCAGGATTTCTGTTGCCAAAAAGATCCACATGCCGAGCTTAGCCGCATCGAACTGCTGCTCAGCCGACACAAAATGGTGTTGCAGATAAGGCGGATGGTGGGCCTCCGCCCCATGGACGCTGGTTACGGCTTCCGAAGCTCCTGCCATGTCCTTAGAATCGTTTACTTTCAAGTTGTGGAATGAGATTGTTGTGCCTGTCCAGAGGGCTGCACCACGACGCCGTTCCCCTCGCCTCGTCCATTGCCAAAGATTTCTTCAGCCAGGTGATAGTCGTAAGGCCCGCGCGTAACTACTGGAATCCGATCAAAGTTGTGCGGCGAAGGGATCCGGCCGGTATGCGTCCACTCTAATGTGCCCGCACCCCACGGATTGGCTGGAGCTTTTTGCCCCTTGAAGAGGGAATGCAATAGATACCCAGCCACCAGCAGTAACCCCACCCCCAGAATCCACGACCCTACCGTCGAAATCTGGTGCAGCGTGGTAAACTCAGGCACATAGTCAAAGTAGCGGCGCGGCATACCCTGCGTACCCAGGATAAACTGCGGGAAAAACGTCACGTTGAAGCCTACAAAGATCAGTAGCGCTGCAAGTTGTGCCAGTTTCTCATTGTAGAGCCGGCCAAACATCTTCGGCCACCAGTAGTGCAGCCCACCCAGGAACGAGAGAAACATGCCGCCTACCATCACATAGTGGAAATGGGCTACCACAAAGTAGGTGTCGTGAAGCGGCACATCGAGCCCTAACGTTCCTAGGGCGATGCCAGTAAATCCACCGATCGGAAAGACAAACAAGAACATGAGGGCATACAGCAGCGGCGAACGCAACCAGATCGAACCGCGATAAAGTGACGCCACCCAGTTAAGCACCTTCACTCCGGTCGGGACGCCGATCAGAAACGTCAAAAGCGAGAAAACCGTCGAGGCGGTAGCCGACTGGCCAGAAACAAACATGTGATGGCCCCAGACCAGAAAGCCCAAAAAAGCAATCGCCACCGACGAGAGGGCCACAAACTTATAGCCAAAGATTCCCTTACGCGAGAACGTGCCAATCAGCTCCGAAATAATCCCAAAACCCGGCAAAATCATGATGTACACCGCCGGGTGTGAGTAAAACCAGAAAAAGTGCTGGAACAGCACGGGGTCGCCACCGAGAGCCGGATCAAAAATGCCGATCTTTAAAATGCGCTCCAACGCCAGTAGCAATAGCGTAATGCCCAGCACCGGTGTAGCTAAAATCTGCACAATGCTTGTGGCATAAAGGCCCCACACAAACAGAGGCAACCGACTCCAAGTCATACCGGGGGCCCGCATTTTATGAATGGTAACAATAAAGTTTAGGCCAGTCAGGATAGACGAAAAGCCCAAAATGAATACGCCGAGCACCACCCAGGTCACGCCAGAGCCTGTCATGGTAGAGTAGGGCGTATAGAACGTCCACCCCGTATCCAGGCCGCTGGTCACAATCCCTACCAGCATCGTGATGGCCCCCAGCCAGAAAATGTACCAGCTGGCCAGGTTTAAGCGCGGAAAGGCTACGTCTCGGGCCCCGATCATGATCGGCAAGGCAAAGTTGCCTAAAACCGCGGGCGCCGCTGGAATGAGAAACAAAAAGATCATGATCGCGCCATGCAATGTAAAGACGTGGTTGTAGGTCTCGGCGCTCATGATCGTCTGGCCCGGCTCAAACAACTCCAAGCGAACCAGCAAAGCCAGAATGCCCCCTACCACAAAAAACAGTGCAATCGAGATCAAATAGAGCAGGCCAATGCGCTTGTGATCCAGCGTCAGCAGCCAAGACTTCAGCCCTCGGGCATGGTTGAGGTAGTTTACCTCAGCCTGGGACTGGGCGACAGTCGCAGCATGCATTTGTGTAGCCATGAGACCCTCCTCAGCAATTACTGCTGCTGCTTAATGAATTCAATCAACGCAGCCACCTCGCGCTCACTCAACGAAGCATAACTGGCCGGCATCACATTAGGATAGCCCCGTACAATTTTAGCACCGGGTTGCAGAATGGACTCCCGTAGGTAATTCTCGTCGGCAACCACACGTGATCCATCTTCCAACTCAACTTCGTGACCATAAAGCCCCTTAAAAGTAGGCCCAACGCCACGTGATCCGTCAAGCGAATGGCAGCTAAAGCAAGCTTTTTCGCGATACAACCGAGCACCCAGTTCTGGCAAGGGCATGTCTTCAGGAACGCCTGCCTCCTGGAGCCATTGCTCAAATTCCTGTTCCGGATGCACTACCACCTTGGCCACCATACCGGAGTGCTGCGTACCGCAGTACTCGGTGCAGAAGATGGTGTATTGCCCTGGTTGCGTCGCTTCAAACCAAAGCGTTGAGTAGCGGTCTGGGAGCACGTCTTGCTTTACGCGAAAAGCCGGCACATACAGGCTGTGAATCACGTCCGCGCTGCTCATGCGCAGCCGTACGGGTCGATTGGCCGGAACATGCAGCTCGTTGGTTGTCTTGACCCCGTTCGGATACTCAAACTCCCAGTACCACTGGTAAGCATGAACAAGCACTTCGTAAGCGTTTGGTGGGGCGGTATACATCTTGATGTAGACCCGAAAACCCCACGTAAATACAATGAGAACTAAAATCGTGGGAAGCACAATCCAGGCCAGCTCAATGAGCTTTTTTTCTTTAACGGGCTGGGGCACTTCTTCTATGCTACGGCGCCGATAGCGCACCACAAAAAACAAGGTGGCGCCAATGACGCCTAAAAAAAGCACAACACTCACCCATGCCCAAAAATGAAACAGCGCGTCAACCTCTGACGCAACAGAAGAGGCTGCCTCTGGCAGCCAAGCTGTACCCTGCAACCAGATCATTGCTTGCATGCGTAGTTTGAATCATGCGGGAGCGTGCATGGCCTGCTGCTGCCGACGCCGCTCGCGGCGCCAGAAAAACAGCAGCATCACTCCTAACCCAAGCACGGTCAATCCTCCGCCCAACCGCATGAGGTTATAGGCATTGGCTACGTAGGAGTTTTGGTTGGGATCGTATTGAAAACAATACAAAATTACCTGGTCGAGCACGTTACCTACTTTGCCCTCTGAAGCCTCAACCAGCGCCTTGCGTACATCAGCCGCATTGTGCTCCAGGCCGTAGAGATAGCGTGCGACCATACCGTTGCCACTCAGAAAAATCAGCGCTGCCGGATGCGCAAATTGCTGCTGCGCAGGCACCCAGCGGAAGTGAAAGCCTACCGCACGGGTTAATGCTTGAATACTCAGGGAATCCCCCGTGAGAAAGTGCCATCCTGCAGCAGCCTCAGGCCTTCCCAGCTCTTGCAGGTAGCGGGCTTTCTGCCTTCGGGCCAGTTCTGGCGTTTCTATAGCATTAAAACTAATGGTGAGCACTTGAAACTGCTCCCCTGGCGCCCAGGTCATTTGGCGAAGCGTACGTGTTAGCCCGTCTAGCATCAGGTTGCAAAGCATCGGGCAATCGTGGTAGACCAGCGTGAGCAGCACCGGACGCCGGCCATCGAAAAACGCTTTAAGGCTTACAGGTTGCCCGCTTTCATCATAAAAGGTCAAGTTCAAAGGTATCTGCGCGCCCAACTGTTCCGTTATGCCCACGCCTTCAAATACGGCCAACTGCTGGCCGCTGCGCTGGGCATAGGCAGAGACCGCTATAAACATCCCTATCCCAATCCCCCAACACCCTATGTGTCGGCGTATACCCTGCATGATTTCCAAGCCCTAGGGCCTTGCTACCTCCGAAGGCTGCGGCCATACCACCTGCTGGGCGTTCCCATAGCGCGCAACGATGTCGTCCATTGCTTTTTCAATGGGAATACGATAGACTCCCGCCGCTTCATCTACCACACCATAGCCTTGCAGCAAGGCTGCTCCATGCGCTCGGGTCTCTTCTAACAACGGATAGCGTGCCTGAGCCGCAGCTGCTTCAGCGTCTTTTTGCATCTGCCATCGGGCAACAAAAACCAAAGCAATAACGATCACGGCAAGCAGCACGGCAGTTCCCAGCACCATGCGGAAAAGCGAAGGTGCCTGAACGTTTGTCTCGTCTGGTTGCACCTCCAGCGCTGCTGTTTCAATAGCCGGTGCTATTGCAGATTCTGTGTAGTGGTCGGCCATGGGTCCTGTGTTTTACACACTACAAACGCCCAATAAAAGCCAGGGTTGTCTTATTTTGCAAAGCCCCTGTGAAAATGCTGCGGCTAATGCAAAGCCAGCGATCGTGCTAGGTAGGGGTCATTTTGCGGTACTAGACTGTGCCGGCTTAGCCGGTAAAAGAGCAGCCCCACCATTAGGCCGAATAACCCCAGCCAGCAGGTTACATCCAACCAATGGAAACGCATCTGCTCAGCATGCAGTACCGGCATAGCTACCCAGAACAAATCGACCCAGTGAATCAAGGCAAACCAAACACCCATAATGCCCAGCAAAAGTGCGGTCCGCTTAGCAACCCAGGGTAACAATATCACAAAAGGCAATACAAAATGACCCCATACCAGCACTTGGCTGAGCACTTCCCAACCGTGCTCTAGCCGATGCCGGAACCAGATCGTCTCTTCTGGCAGGTTGCCATACCAGATAAGCATATACTGGCTAAAGGCAATGTAGGCCCAAAACGCCGTAAAGCCGAACATCAACTTGCCCAGGTCTTGAAAATGCGGCACGCGCACGATGCCACGCAGCGTCCCTGTACGCGTCAGCACTACATAACAGGTCGTAATGAACCCCAGCGCCACAAAGAAAGCACCGGAAAAGAAATACACGCCAAAGATTGTCGAATACCAGTGGGGGTCAAGCGACATCAAAAAGTCATAGCTTGCAAACGCAACCGTCACGCCATAGAGTGGCATACCCCAGGCACTGACTTTCCGTTGCTGAGCCGGGATGGCGGGATCTGGGTCAACGTCCTGCCGCACCGAAAGCGTGTAGAGCTTATAGGCTAGAAGCGTCCAAATGAAAAAGTAGAAAGCGATGCGGGCCAAAAAGAACGGCACGTTTAGATAGAGCTGTTTACCGGCTAAAATAGGATCATAGTCAGGATGGGCTGGGTCGTAGACCTCGGGGTGCGTCCAGTGATACAGGTCATGTAACCCAAAAAGCAGCGGGACAAACAGCACCGCTAGCACTGGGAAGCTCCACAGCAAGGCTTCAGGCAGCCGTCGTACGGCTACCACCCACTGCGCCCGCGTCAGGTGCTGAATCATAACAAAAAACAAGGCCCCTAAGGCAAGCGTCAAACAGAACGTCCAGCCCACGAGATATGAAAAGTAAAACTGCTCCGCCTCAAGTGCCCAGCCAACCCCACTGATGCATAAAAACGCTACGCCAATGGCTAAAGGAACCGCCCAAGGGCGCACGTCTTCAGTCAACCGGTAGTGCGGTTCTGCCTTATCCCGCGTTGGCCGAAGCGGATCAATCAACCAAACAGGAAACGAGGAAAACTTCAAGGCTGCCATAACGATTTTGCTTAGCGGCTGCTTGTGGATTGCTGGAGTTCTTGGAGGACTTCAACAGGTAGGTCAGCAGCCGTAGCCTGCTGGCTACGCTGGAGCGCGCGCACATAGGCCACAATAGCCCAACGATCTGCTACCGGAATTTGATGCGCATAGGCGGGCATGTTGCGCACCCCGTTGGTGATCACTTCAAAAATATAGCCGTCCTCTACAGTGCGCAGCCGATCTTCATGAAACGAAGGCGCCGGCGTGTAGCCGTAGTTCCCCCGCATGATGATACCTTGGCCATCGCCTGCAGCCCCATGACAAACCGCGCAGTAGATGTTGTATCGTTCCCTGCCTCGCATAACCAGCTCTGCAGTTACGGCTACTGGAACACGCGCAACATAAGCCCCTTCGGCCGTCCTACCGAAATAAAACGGCGTGTCTTCTTTGAGCAACCCTCGGGCCACCGTGCCCGGAACGGGCGGACGCATAGCCCTCCGGTCTGCAAAAAACGGATTTAGCTCCTGGGCTTCAAATTTCTCCTGAAAGTCCATGTTTAAGTTTGGATGCACAGGGGGTTTACTTGAGATCATCCCCCGGCAGCCATTCAAAAGCAACAGTAGAAACAATCCCGTCCAACTTGTGCGCAACATGATCATGTTTGTTCAGGTAGCGTTTACCGTCACTTCAGCGGGTGCTGCTGGCGCCTCGACCCATTCTTCTTCGCCACGATCTTCAATAACCTCAATGTTATAGCCCCCCAGCTGCTCCAAAAGCTGCCGCGTGGCCACAAGGTCGAATTTCGCATCGCTGGCCGCTACAAACAAAAAGAAGCCGTCATCGGTCACCCGGCTAAAATTCTGAGAGTAGAACAGTGGATTGTACGGACGGGGCAAGCCGTTGAGCGCCAACATGCCGGCCACGGCAGCCAATGCAGAAAACAGCACCGTCAGCTCAAACATGATGGGTACTGAGGGCTCAATGGCAAAAAAGGGTTTACCACTGATATTCAGGGGATAGTCCACTGCCCCCATCCACCACTGCATCCACCAGGCCAATGCCAGACCGGTTACAGTGCCTCCTAGCGCAACAAACCCCACTTTGGAGTTTCCTAACCCCATCGCCTCATCCATCCCATGGATGGGGAAAGGACTATGCGCATCAAAATGTTGATACCCTGCTTTACGAACCTGACGGGCAGCGTGCAGCAATGCTGCTGGGTCGGAAAACTCGGCCAGCAAACCATAAACCGACTGGCCTGATGGCGGATCATAAATGCCCATCGAGGTCCTTACGGCGCGCTGCAATGCTTTCAACATAGCGTCACGCTCCTTTTATCGTTAGGCGTGCCGATCTTTAAGCTGCACCTGGGCTGGACGGCTGTGGCCGTCGCCATGGGCCTCATAGTAGTGCGGATCAGCTTCCGGCAATACTCCCTTCACTTCCGCCATGGCCACCATGGGCACAAAACGCAGGAACAACATAAAGAGCGTAAGAAACAATCCGAACGAACCGATAAGCGTCAGCACATCCACCCAGGTGGGGGTGTAGTAATCCCAACTTGAGGGCAAAAAGTCCCGGTGCAGTGATGTCACAATGATCACAAACCGCTCGAACCACATGCCGATATTTACCACGATCGAGGCCAGAAACATAAAAGGAATGTTGCGCCGCAACTTTTTAACCCAGAAAAACTGGGGGAAAATCAGGTTACAAGACATCATGATCCAATAAGCCCAGGCATAAGGCCCCGTAGCGCGGTTAATGAAAGCGTAGCGCTCATAAGGCACACCAGAGTACCAGGCAATGAAAAACTCGGTGATGTAAGCAAAGCCCACCATCGTACCCGTTACGAGCATGATGATGTTCATCTTCTCCAGGTGATCTAGCGTGATCACGTTTTCTAGGCCATAGGCTTTACGGGCCAGCACCAGGAGCGTGACCACCATGGCAAACCCAGAGAAGATGGCGCCCGCAACGAAGTAGGGAGGAAAGATGGTCGTATGCCATCCAGGAATGATCGATACGGCAAAGTCGAAAGACACGACCGAGTGTACCGAGAGCACCAGGGGCGTAGCCAAGCCGGCCAACAGCATGTAGGCTTTTTCATAGTTACGCCAGTGCCGATTGGCGCCGCACCAGCCAAGCGACAAGAAACCCAAGATTTTGGCCCTGAGCTTACGCCCCATCCTTGCTGCCCGATCCCGCAGCGTAGCCAAGTCTGGGATTAAACCTACATACCAAAAGACCAGCGATACGATAAAGTAACTCGACACGGCAAACACATCCCACAAAAGGGGGCTTTTGAACTGAGGCCACATCTCCATCTGGTTCGGGAAGGGCAGCGTCCAGTAAATCACCCACACCCGGCCTACGTGAAAGGTGGGAAAAATCAAGGCACAGATTACCGCAAAAATGGTCATCGCCTCGGCGGCCCGATTGATCGAGGTACGCCACCGCTGGCGGAAAAGAAACAAAATGGCTGAAATCAATGTGCCGGCGTGACCGATACCGACCCAAAAGACAAAGTTCACAATATCCCAGGCCCAACCTACTGGAACGTTATTCCCCCAAACGCCAATGCCATTCCACACCAGGTAGGACAGCATGGTGACCAGCGTCAGTGTCCCCAAAAAGGGGAAGATGAACACGGCCCACCAAGTTTTCGGAGTCTTTTTTTCGGCGTGCTGAGAAACCAGCTCGGTAATGTCATGGAACGTCAGTCCACCCTGCACAAGTGGGGCCTCGACCTCATGATCGGTACGGGCCAGAGCCGACAGGTCCTTTGCCGTTGCGTGCGCCATCGCCTTAATGCATCTTTTTAACAGCCGTTTAGGCTATCGTTTCTACTTCAAGGAGCCTTGGGTTGGGGTTTGTCACGCGCGCCAAGTAGGAAGTGCGCGGTTTGACGTTCAGGTAAGCCAGCATTTCATAGCGCCGCACGTTTTGCTTGTCGCGCGAAACCTTGCTATTGGGATCGTTTAGGTCCCCAAACGAAATCGCCTCGGCCGGACAAGCCTGCTGACAGGCGGTCTTGACCTCGCCATCCCGCAACGGTCGCTGCTCGACGTTGGCCTGGCGCTGCGCTTCGCGGATGCGCTGCACGCAGTAGGTGCATTTCTCCATCACGCCACGGAAGCGCATGGTCACGTCCGGGTTTTGGGCCATCTGCACCTGAATGGGCAGCGTTTTGACCCAGTTAAACCAGTTAAAACGCCGCACCTTGTAAGGACAGTTATTAGAACAATAGCGGGTGCCGATGCACCGGTTATAGACCATCTCGTTGAGGCCATCTGGCGAGTGCATTGTCGCTGCCACCGGGCAAACCGACTCGCAGGGGGCATTTTCACAGTGCATGCAAGGCACAGGCTGCACAACTACCTGCGGATTGTCGGCGTGCGCCTCATCGCTTACAAAATAGCGATCAATACGTAACCAGTGCATTTCGCGGCCGCGACCTACTTCTCGCTTACCCACCATCACGATGTTGTTCTCACTGTTGCAGGCAACAACGCAAGCGTTGCATCCCGTGCAAGCATTGAGGTCTATGACCATCCCCCACTGGTTGCGGTAGTAATCGCTGTTCTGAAAATCGGGCTGGCGGCTGGGGTGCCGCTCTTCCCACAGGGTGGGATACTCAGCCCATGGCTCAAGTCCTTCCAGCGGAGGTTCTGCTTCCTGGGCAAATTTTGGCTGTTTCCGAAACTCTTCCAACGTGGCCATGCGTACCAACGGCCGCCCCTCCATTGCCCCGTGATCCTGCGTCGTGACAATTTTGTAGGTCTGGCCTGTTTTACGCAACTGCACGCCCTGCGCTACATACGGGCTATCCAGGCGCCGCAAGGGAGCTACATTGACGCCCACACCTGTGGCAATCGCCCCCTGGTTGTAGATATCGGTGTAGTCGTCCAAATCGAAAAACGAAGTCTTGCGCTCAGACCTATTGGAGCGAATCTGGCGGCCGTAGCCCAAATTGACGGTGATCGTCTGGTCGGGATGCCCGGGTAAGATCCAGGCAGGCAACGCTACAGAACGGCCCTCAAGCGTCAGTTCGAGGACATCGACAAAGTAAGCACCTTTGTGATATCGCTGCGTTATGCCCAACTGCTCAGCTGTCTTGGGACTCAAAATGGCCACATTGTCCCAAACGATCTTAGTCATCGGATCAGGCAGTTCCTGGCACCAGGCGTTGTTGGCAAAACTGCCATCGAGCACGGTGGGGTCCAGGCGAAAGACCACCTCTAGGCCTTCTGCTGTTGTTGTAGGCCAGCTGGCCAAGAACTGACGGGTAGGACGCAGCGAAACTGTAGGATAGGCAGAATCGGGCAAAAAGCCATCGTGCAATACGCGCTGCCAGGCTTGCTCAAAAGATCCACGACCTGCCAGGAGCACCCGCCACTGATTGCGCACCAGGTCGTAGCCGCTTTGCTCTTGTCCTGAAGCCAGCAGCGCCACCACTTCGATGGCTGAGTGCGCATCAGCGTATAGGGGGGCAATCAGCGGCTGGATGACCGAAAGCGTGCCATCGTAGGCCCGCCCATCGCCCCAAGCTTCAAGATAGTGCGCTGCGGGCAGGTGCCAAGTGCTCTGTTGGGCGGTTTCGTCTACGTGCAATCCCAAATGGATGACTTCGGGTACCTGTGCCAACGCCTCCGCAAACCCGAGCGCTGCGGGCGCATCATAAACGGGATTGACGTTCAAAAGCACCAAAACATCTACCTCACCAGCCTTGAGGGCCTGCATCAGCGTGGCTAAGGCCTCTGCTTGGGACTGAGCAGGAACTTCTAAGGCGTGCAGTGTGACCGTGCGGCCCAAACTGCCGAGCAGATCGTTCAGCACAGCACACAGCGCATGCACCACAGGAGGTTGCGTCTCGCCTGCAAGCACTACCCCACGGCTACCTGCTTCCCGCAACTCGCGGGCAATCTCAACCACATAAGGATGGCTCGCAAAGCGCGCTCCAGCGACGCGGAGCTCTTCTATACCTAGCTCGGCCGCAAGCGCTGCGGCAAAGGCTGGAATGTCACTGGCCCGAAGTCGCAGCCGGTGATCAGCCATCGCGCCGGTGATCGTGTAGGCGCTTTCCACCACATACAACCGGCTGATTTCGTCACCAGGTTGCGCGATCCGGCGGCTGGCCGCAAACTCCCGGGTGTTCTCGACAAAGTTGCGATCTGTGGGTCCCAGGAAATCTGCATCTAAGCTCACAATAACACGCGCTTCAGAGAAGCGGTAGCGCGCCCGCACCGGCTGACCAAAGGCTTGCTGCAACCCCAGGCGCTCGTTGTCGTCTCCTTCAGCAGCATATTCGATCCAGTGCACTTGCGCATAGCGCCGCGCCAGCTCTTGCCGCAGAGCAGCCAGCGTAGGTGAGCTGCTTGGCTCGCAAAGCACAGCGATCCGTTTGCTCCCCGCTTCGGCCACCAGACGCTGCGCAAATTGCACAAAATCAGCCCATGAAGACGGCTGACCCCGATGCAACACGCGCTGTGAACGATCCGGGTCGTACAGGTTAAGGAGCGAAGCCTGCTCAAAGACGCCTGTGGCCCCTCGGCTGATGGGATGATCGGGGTTGCCTTCGATCTTGGTTGGACGGCCTTCGTGGCTTTCCACCAAAAGTGGCCGCAGGCTACCCCGAAACGGCATTGCCGTAGCATAATAGAGCGGAATGCCCGGAATAATCTGCTCAGGCTGACGTACGTAGGGAAGAATCTTTTCCACCGGTCGCCGGCAGGCGGTCAACCCAGCCAAAGCTATCGAAGCACCCATAAGTTGCAAAAACTGGCGCCGCGACGTGCCACTAGGCGGCTCTGTTGCCCCTGGCATAAATTCATCACGCGCCAGCTGCACCCACTCTGGGTCCCGCTGCAAATCCCTCAAGCTTCGCCAAAGGCGCTTGCCTGAAGTCGGTTCTTCTGGGCTGCTTGCATCAACAACAGGTAGTTCAATCATAGCGCCGTCGTGCAATACCATCACAGCGTTTGGGGCCAAAAAGATTTTGATCAGTAATGACAAGCCGAGCAATTGGTGGGTGGCCGGATGCCTTCCGCCCGAATGCGTTCCAGATTGCGCTCAAGGTAGTCTGCCGGAGGCTGGTAACCCATCGTCGTGATTTCACTTTGCGGCCGCAAGTACAACTCGGGCTGCCGGTGACATTCTAAGCACCAGCCCATGGAAAGCGGCGCTACCAACCGAACTACGTCCATCTGATCAATACGTCCATGACACGTCTCACATCCCACCCCATTGTTCACATGGGAAGCGTGGCTGAAGTGTGCATAGTCCGGCAGATGGTGCACCTTCACCCACTCGATGGACTGGTCTGTAGCCCAACTATCCCGTACCAGTTGCAACCGCGGCGAATCCGTCAAGATCTGGCTGTGGCAGTTGATGCAGGTTTGCGTGGGCGGAATGTTGGCTTTATCGGACACCTCTACCCAGTTGTGGCAGTAACGACAGTCCATGCCCAGTTGCCCCGCATGAATCCGGTGGCTAAACGGGACCGGCTGCTGCGGCGCATACCCCACTTCATAAAACTCGGGCGAAAAGTAATACCAGACCAAGAATACCACCAACACGCCACCAAAAACCGATCCTGCCAACGATAAGGCCGGAAGCCGGTTTGCCTTCTTTGCAAAAATCTGCGGCATGACGCGCAAACGTCTAAGGCTGCGTTCTCAGAAAAACACCAGAATCTACACCGTGCAGAAAACTTTGCGCAGTCTTTCTTGCGAATTTGGAATAAAAAGCATTCTTTTACAAAAACAGCCTCAACATTACTGGACTTATCCGGAAAAGTCAATTGTGGAAGGACATTCTCTCACGATTTTCGGCAATCGTTGACAGTGTCTCCGCAATCCCTAAAGCTCACCCTGAGCCAAACTTGAGGGCCATTAAAAGTTTCGCCACACTCCTTGGCAAAACCGCCTTTTAGGGTTAGTTTTAGCCCGGCTCAAACAAATATGCAGACCGCCGCTTCGGTCTTGCCACAAACGATGCCGACCTCTCGCCACCCGTGCGATTTATCGGTCATCATTGTCAACTACAACGTGCGCGAGCTTCTGGAAGAAGCGTTGCGTTCGGTGTGCCGAGCAAGTCGCGGCCTGGATGTTGAAATTTTTGTGGTCGACAACAATTCGGCCGATGGTTCCGTCGAAATGATCCAAACCGAATTTCCGCACGTCCACCTCATCACAAACGCAGAAAACCTCGGGTTCAGTCGTGCCAATAACCAAGCCATCCGCCAAGCACGGGGCCGCTATTTACTTTTGCTCAACCCCGACACCCTGATTCAGGAAGATACACTGCGCGTGATGGTGGATTTTTTGGAGACCCATCCCGAAGTCGGCGCCGCAGGATGCAAAATCTTAAACCCAGACGGCACGTTTGCTCCTGAAAGTCGCCGTGCTTTTCCTACACCAGCGGTGGCTTTTTACCGCCTAACAGGACTGAGCCGGCTGTTTCCCCAAAGCCGGCGCTTTGGGAGATATAACCTTACCTATCTTTCCCCTGACGAAGAGACCGAGGTCGACGCGCTAAGCGGATCGTGCATGTTTGTGCGCCATGCCGCACTGTACTTTTCCCGCACGGCCTATGAACGCCTTTGCTTGCAAGGGCTTGGCCCGGTTGCCCATCTGCTACCCGAGGGGCTCCAGCCCGAAGGGGGAGCAGGCCTATTGGACGAAGATTTTTTTATGTACGGCGAGGACCTAGACTGGTGTTATCGGATTCAGCAAGCGGGCTGGAAAATTGTCTATACACCCCGAACGCAAATCATCCATTACAAAGGTGAAAGCACCAAAAAAGGAGAGCTTCGCTATGTGCGCCTTTTTTACGGGGCCATGGTGCAATTCGTCGAAAAGCACTTTCGCGATCGATACGCTCCCCTGTTTCTGCTTTTGCTACGCCTAGGGATTGGGTTGCGGGCTGGCTTTTCAGTATTGCATCGCGGGTTGCGGCGTTTAGCTCCCCTTGGGCTCGACGGAGTGCTGACTGCGACAATCGTAGCGCTGGTTGGATGGCTGCGCAGCATGGCCGCCGGCCGAGCGTTGGCCGAGCTTTTTTTACTGAGCGTTGTCCCCGCCTATGCCATCAGCACCATCGCAGGTATCGCACTGCAGCGGGGCTACCACCGCAGCCGACTTGGGCACCTGCGTCCTGTGGCTTACGGCGTATTCCTTAGCCTGCTTTTTATGGGCACGCTCTCGTTCTTCGTGCCCGACATCGCCTTTTCGCGCATTGTGGTATTGCTCAGTGCCCCGTTTGTGGCCGCTGCACTTGTGGGTTGGCGCCTTGCCTGGAGCCGGCGACATAAACATCGGCCGCAACGCGCCTTACTTGTCGGGCCTGCCGACGAAGCTCGCCGCTTACACCTGTTGCTCGAAACTGCCCCTTGGCCTCCTTTTACACTGATCGGATACGTTTCTCCTCATACCGAATCACCTACCAGTAGCGAGCTGCCTTGCCTGGGCGAGCTGCGTCATTTACGTGACTTGGTACGGCTTCATGCGGTTGACACCGTCGTCTTTGCTACAGGAGGACTCACGCACACCCTAGTGCTTCAGCTGATTCAACAGCTGCGCGACTTGCCGCTGCAGTTCAAAATCTTGCCGGAGGGACGCACGCACGTTATCGGCAAGGCACGTATTGATGCCCTAGACGTAGCGCCCATCCTCGATGCAGAAAGCGCGCTGCCCACCCTACGGAGCTTGCACGTTTCCCGCGCGTTGGAATGCGGGTTGGCGCTTGTAGGGCTGTCCATCTTGCCGCTGCTACGGCTCGGCGCCCGCTGGCAAGGCTCAAGGAAGACCCTGGACCGCTTAGGCCATCGGTTGCGCGGGCTGCGTGAAGTCTTGGCCGGACGCCGCGCGCTGATCGGATACCATGAAAGCGAGCAAGCCCTACTACCTCCAGAGTGGGGCTTGCGACCTGGCGTGTTTGCGGTCAGCGAAGCCCGCCCTCAAGCAGCCCGCACCCCCGAAGACGTACGCCGCCTGTATGCCTACTATGTGCAACAACGCTCGCTGGGGTTCGACCTCAGCTTGCTCTATCGTATTCTGCAACAAACTTTGCGGTCATCCCCGTCGTAACCTATGGCACGCTCCATGGCAAACTACCTGCTTGATTTTGAAAAACCTATCGCCGAGCTTGAAGAAAAGCTCGACGAGATGCGCTCGTTTATGGCCGAAAATCCCAGCGTGGACCTGTCGGCCGAAATCCAAGCGCTGGAGGCGCGCGTAGCTGCCTTGCGAGAATCCATCTATCGCAATTTAACGCGCTGGCAGCGCGTGCAAATTGCCCGCCATCCTGAGCGGCCCTATACGCTAGACTATATCGAAGCGCTCTCGGAAGGCTTTGTCGAATTGCATGGCGACCGCTGCTTCGGTGATGATCCGGCCATCGTGGGCGGCTTTGCCACGTTTCGCGGTAGCCAGTTTAACTACCGGGATCGAACCGTACTGTTTGTCGGTCACCAAAAAGGCCGAGACACCAAAAGCCGCAAGTACCGACGCTTCGGCATGCCCAATCCCGAGGGCTACCGCAAAGCGTTGCGCTTGATGAAACTGGCCGCTAAGTTCAATAAGCCGATCATTACTTTGCTCGACACCCCAGGAGCCTATCCAGGCATGGAGGCCGAAGAACGCGGCCAGGCCGAAGCCATCGCCCGAAATCTCTTCGAGATGGCCCGTTTACCCGTCCCTATCGTGGTCTTGGTTATCGGTGAAGGCGCCTCAGGTGGTGCGTTGGGCATCGGTGTAGGCGATCGCATCTTGATGCTGGAGAATGCCTGGTATTCGGTCATCGCCCCTGAAAGTTGCTCCCAGATTCTTTGGCGCTCTTGGGACTACAAAGAAGCGGCTGCAAGCGCGTTAAAACTGACCGCAACCGACCTCCTCGAACTAGGCGTCATCGACGAAATCATTCCTGAACCTATAGGCGGTGCCCATCGCGACCCTCAAGCCACCTTCCAGGCCGTCGGAGCAGCTATTGCCCGTGCCTTGCAAACGCTCGAGCACTACACGCCTGCCGAACTCACCAGCACCCGCATCGAAAAATTTGCTCGCATGGGCGTCTACCGGGAACTAACAGCTCCTCAGATTTCCGTACCCTCTGAAAACACCTCCCAGGAATGATCACGCACTGCTACCAGCATAGGGTCCGTTATCGAGAATGTGACCCCATGGGGATGGTTTACCATGCCCACTACGTCGACTACCTGGAAGCAGCCCGTACGGAAGCCCTCCGGGCTATGGGACTCCCTTATCGGGAACTGGAAGCGGCAGGCATCATTATGCCTGTTGTCGACCTCAGCTTGTGCTTTCACCGACCAGCGTACTACGACGAACTGCTCGATATTCTAACCTTTATCGATCAGCTACCCACCGTTCGGTTCCGGCTACGCTACGAAGTGCGTCGACATGAAACCCAAGAACTATTAGCTACCGGCCAGGTAACGCTGTGTTTTGTCGATCGCAAGCGCAACCGTCCCATCCGTGCTCCACGCCTTCTTTTAGACACGCTTGAACGAGCTCTGACAATCCGTACCGAAGAGCAGGCACTCTAGTGCTTATGTCCCCAAGCCTACAGGCACCCAACTGGCCTTCTTATCTTGACCCAGTCCGACTGGATGCGCTGCTTTGCCAGTGGCTGGAGGAGGACCTCGGGACCGGAGATGTCACCACCGAAGCCACTGTACCCCCAGAGCAGCAAGCCCAAGGACTATTTCTTGCCAAGACAGAAGGCGTCCTAGCAGGGCTGCAGGTTGCCCAACGCGTTTTTCACCTTGTCGACCCTGAGCTTCAGGTCATCTGGCACCAGGAAGAAGGATCCTGGGTGAGTGCAGGCACCATCTTTGGCCACGTCATCGGCCGTGCACGTAGCCTGCTAATCGCCGAACGCTTGGTGCTCAATCTTCTGCAGCGCATGAGTGGTATTGCTACCGCCACCCGTCGCCTGGTAGAACGCGTGCGTCCCTACGGCACGCAGGTGCTCGATACACGCAAAACCGCTCCTGGACTGCGCCTGCTTGATAAGTGGGCGGTACGCATTGGCGGTGGGACCAACCACCGCTTAGGCCTCTATGACATGATGCTCATCAAAGACAACCACATCGCCGCTGCAGGCAGCATCCGAGCCGCCATCGAAGCTGCCCAACGCTACCGCGAGCAGCATCAGCCTGCCCTACTCATCGAAATCGAAGCACGCTCCTTAGAAGACGTCGAGGCTATCCTAACCGTAGGCGGCGTTGAGTGGGTTTTGCTGGACAACCTGGCACGCCAGCTGCCCGACGGGTCGCTGGATGTCACGCTGCTACGCGAAGCGGTACATCTCATCGGGGGCCGCTTCCGCACAGAAGCTTCCGGTAACATCACCCTAGCAACGGCCGAAGCTATAGCCGCTACCGGTGTCGACGCGATCTCTTGCGGCGCCCTGACGCACTCTGTCCAAGCGCTGGACTTGTCGCTCAAGCTCAAGCTGCTTTAGGCGGAGACTTTGCCGTAAGCCCTGCGTTAATAGGCCCAAGCTACCCCTGAGCCATGACCGAGTCTTTTGTAACGCGGCTAACGCAGCAGCTGCAGGCGGCCTTGCCGGCTCGCCGCACTTATGCAATCGCAGAGTTAGACCGATTTGGATTACCAGAAGCGATTGTCACGCATCTTCGCTACACGGTTGCTGCACGCTTAGAAGCTGCCTTGCCCACACTCGATGAAACCTGGTTTGACGTGCACGCGCCAGCTGTCCGTGAAGCCTATCAAGTGCTCTGTACCCGTTTGCGTCAGCACGGCCACATTCCAGCGGAGGCCTGGCCCACGTTGCTTCAGCAAAGCGTAGCGCAACTTGTTGCTTACCTGACCCAACCCATTCACACCCTAGTGCAGCACGTCTTTGGCCATGCATCCGCTGCCTTAGCTCCTGAACGCATTATAGAACGCCTGCAAGCCTTCGTGCCCTATGCCTACTTTCGAGAGGCCCTAACCCTGTACCTTCGCGAAAAACCTACCGCTACCCTAGAACGAGAGCGTTTCCGCAGCATTCTGCAACAGGTCGACCGTCAGTTTACTGCCGACTTTGATGCCCAAGCCTGGGTACGCCTCCTAGACCCGCTCTATGAACTGGCTTCCCTCTTTCCCGAACGTCCTGCCGCAGTTCCTGTGCCTCTGCTAATCACGTTTTTCAGCGAAAAGCAGCAAAGCGCCTTCACAGCCCGATTGCAACAACTGACCAGCCAAGGTGTGCAGGTGCTCTCAGCCGATGCGCTGCACAAAGTGCTTGCGCAGGCACAACCAGCACCGACAACGCCAGCGATGGCTACCCCTGAAGAGCCTATGCCTTTGTGGCGCCGCTTTCAGCTACAACAAGCGCATGCAGTTGTCGAACCCCCCTCTGCTCTGCCCCGGTGGATGCAGTTTTATCAACAACCTCCAGCTGCCCCGTCAACCGAACCTACCCTAGATGCGGTAGAACGCGCCGTCTTGGGTCCAGAGGGCATCCGCAACCGTGAGCTGTTTATTCAGGCACTCTTTGGAGGGGATTCTGCTTCCTATGCCCAAGTGCTACAGCAGCTATATCGCGCATCCACTTGGGCTGAAGCCTCTCAAATCATCGCCCAAGAAGTCTTTCGGCGGTATCAGGTGAATATTTATAGCGAGCCAGCGGTTGCCTTTACTGAAGCCGTCGAGCGACGATACCGAAATCGATAGTCTTCCTCTTGCAATAAATCGCGTGTATGCGTATTGTTGACGCTCGGGAAAGGGTAATCAGACCACGGAGGTACGCGTGCTTCGACGGCTGTTTGTTTTGGCGCTCGCAGGTAGTCTGGCGGGCTCCCTTGCTGCCCAAGATCTGACCCGGTCTATAGAGCGCTTGCCAACCCGCCCTTCCGAAGAGATCCCTTTTGAACGGCGGCAGGCTTTGCTTTGGTCGAGCGATTTGGAAGCCTGGCCCGAAGCAGATAGCTTAAGCGAGGCCGAGCTACTGGCCTACCTGGCACGCCTGTATGATTACCAAGCACAAATCCTTAAGGCAGAAGCTGCGGGAGAGAAAGAAAAAGCTGCCCAGCTTTTAGATCATGCCATGGAAGCTCTGGCAGCCCTTAGCCGACGCCCCGGCATTACCGAAAATGTGCGCTTCCAAGAAGTTTACCGTAGCCTGATTACCGAGTACGAACAGGTCTACGGCGTGCCGCCCGATACGCTGACGCTAAGCTACGGGGACATTTTTGCCTTTCGCGAGGCGCTGTTTGCTGCAATGAACGCTACACGCGATCCGCTCTTGGAAGACGTGATGCTGCCCGAGCTGCCTACCGTTGCGAGCACGGTACCATTGACCATGAACCGCCTGGTCAAAACCAGCATTGATTTTCTCCTTCGCGAGCCAGGCAAACACTTGCTCCGTTGGCTTAGCCGGGCAGAAACCTACTTTCCCATGATCGAACAGATCTTTGCCGAAGAAGGACTGCCCGACGAGTTGAAATATTTGGCCATGATTGAAAGCGGCCTTAACCCACGTGCACGCAGTCGCGCTGGGGCCGTAGGCATGTGGCAATTCATGGCCGGCACAGCCCGTCTGTACGACTTGCAAATCACTCCTTGGGTGGACGAACGCATGGATCCTGAAAAATCTACCCGAGCGGCCGCCCGCCATTTGAAGGATCTGTATGCCATGTTCGGAGACTGGCACCTGGCACTGGCTGCCTACAATGCCGGGGCAGGTCGGGTGCAGCGCGCACTGAACCAAGCCGCCCGTCAACCCCGCCAAACGTCGCGCTCGTTTTGGGATATCTATACCTACCTGCCCCGCGAGACACGCAACTATGTGCCTATGTTTATTGCTACGGCACTTTTGGCCTCGAACCCGGCTACGGTAGGCCTAACGCCAGAACCCGGCCCTCGCTACGAGTATGACTATGTGCCCATCTATGGCATGTTCTCTTTAGAAGAAATTGCCCAGATGGCAGGAACCGATGTTCTTACGCTGCGCGCCCTCAATCCAGAACTGCGCACCAACATGCTTCCTCCAACACGCGGCCCCTATTTTATCCGCCTCCCCCTGGGCTCCTACGCGCGCTTTGCTGAGGAGTATGCCCGGTTGCCTGAAACGCGTAAGCAGCCGGTCACGACCTATACGGTCCAACGAGGCGACGTTATGAGCACGATTGCACGGCGCTTTGGCGTAAGCGTATCCGCGCTCATGCGCGCCAATGGCTTGCGGAGTACCGTAGTGCATCCTGGCCAGCGCTTGATCATCCCTGTAGCCACCCACGAAAGCACACAGGCCGTAAGGCTAGCCGAAGTGCAACCCGTCAGTGTGCAGTATGGCGGCCGTGCCATTCGCCCGCTGGCGCCCTTAGAGGTGACACCTACGGCCTCCGTTAACGCAACCCCTTCAACATTATCCTCCGCAACCGTTGAAACTGTATCGGCTGTAACCGAAACAGAAACCCCGACAGCATCTGAACCCGACGCCCCCACGCGCGTGGTCTATACCGTGCGTCGGGGTGACGCGCTGAGCGAAATTGCGCGCCGATACAACGTCTCGGTAACCGATCTCAAACGCTGGAATAACCTCTCAAGCAACATCATCCATGCAGGCCAAGAGCTGGTGATTTATCTATCGCAGCCCGTAACGCCAGAACGCATCGTCTACCGCGTTCGGCGAGGGGATACATTGAGCGAAATTGCGCGCCGATACAACGTCTCGGTAACCGATCTCAAACGCTGGAATAACCTCTCAGGAGAGAGGATTCGAGCTGGACAACGGCTAACCCTCTATCCTAACAAAAGCCAAAGCCCAGAATACATCATCTATCGCGTTCAGCCCGGAGATTCCTTGTATCTGATTGCCCGCAAGTACGGTGTTTCAGTACGCGACCTGATGCAATGGAATGAGCTGCGGTCTGGACGTATTTATCCAGGCCAACAGCTAAAAATTTTCTCCTAAACGCACGTGCTTTCCTAAACCTAGGAAAGCTTTTCCTTTTGACACGAAACTCTCTCTATAAGGTGTCGTTCACCTTTTTAGGCATGCCTCTTGCAGGGGAAACCTATTGCCCTTTTCACTATCGGAGCTGCCATGCAAGCCGAACATATTCGCCAGCTCATCGAGCGCTTTCGAGAGCAATTTGTTGCGCTTACGGCAGACGAAATCCAGCGCCTTGTCGAAGAGGCTCGAACCGAAGCCCTAGCCGAAGCACGTGCCCTCCTTAAAGAACAAATGCTTCAGGCTATTTTGGAGCATTCGGCAACCCTGCAGGCCCGATATGCGGAAAAGACCCCTTCTCGATCACCCTCGCCACCTCCCGCGAAAACAGAGCCCGCGGCGACATCACAGCGCCCGCAGTTTGTCACGCCCCGGGTAACACTGGTAAGCCGCCCGGAAACCCCACCCGAAGAGCCGACGGAAACTGCAGGCGCTGAAAAGAAAAACGGCAACGAACTCGATCAGGCCCGAAAAATTTTGAAAGAGATTGAAGCGCTGCGGCAGCAGCTCAGCCAAAACGAAGCCTGGCTTTCGCGTCTCCGTCCTTCAGAAGCCTCTTCAGCCCAGGATTCCCCATGAATGCTCCCCCAGCCTCGTCTAGCTGGCGCTTTTCAGACGACGAGCTGTATGCACTTACCGAAGGCGCCCGTCAAGAAGCTATGGCCCTGGCCCGCCAGATTTTAAAACAGTGGTGGCTGGAAGCCATTTTGCATCAAGTGACAACCCACCTCAAGCCGGCGCCAACTACCGTATGCTACCTTTACGGCATCACCTATGCCGGACGCACCGTAGATGGTCCGGCCGACTTAGCAATTTTACCTTATCGAAAGCTGCAAGCTATCCTGCGGCATGTCCCTGCTGCGCAATACGGTCCTGAGGTGCTACGAAAGCAACTGGCCGATCCTGAGGCGTTCCGCATGCACCTGCAAGCCCATCATCGCCTGTTGGCCTCGTTGCAAATCGAGGGACCGCTGCTTCCGTTACGGTTTGGGACGATCTGTCCAGACCTGTCCCATGTTCAGGCCTTTCTAGAGGCGCATTACGAAGACTTTTGTGCAACACTGGCCCTACTGGAGGGGCGTCAGGAATGGACGTTCCGGCTTTTGGTGGATCGGCCGCGGCTGCTTGAAACCATCCGCCTTGCCAACCCCAATGCTACGAATGCTCAGGCTTTGGAGACTGAAGCCGATCGATTGGTGCAGCTTGCGGCCCATCATTGCCACGAAAAACTACAAGCTGCTGCCGAGCGCGCAACAGCACTGGTAGTGCAGCTTCGCCAGCGTCAAGTTGTACGCACAGCTTATTTGGTTGCCCAGGATCAGGTAGCCACATTTCGGCACACTTTCGAGAACCTGGAACGTGCCTACCGACTTTTGGGCTTTTATCTACGGCTGGAAGGCCCCTCGCCACCGTTCAACTTTGCCCGGCTTCGGCTAGAAGATCCTGAACCTGCCGTCGTAGTCCCCTAACCGCGTTCGCCCAGTTACCGGGCAGCGGCCTCAATGACAGCCCGCCGCTTTAAGGCGGAAAGCCAACGCGAAATGTCAATCTCTTTCGGGCAGGCTTCATTGCAGTTGAAAATCGTATAGCACTTCCACAGCCCCTCCCGAGAATCGACCACGGGCAAACGCTCTTCGGCGCCTTCATCCCGGGAATCGAACGTGTAGCGATACGCTTTCAGCAGAGCAGCGGGACCCAAATATTCCGGATCGGCCCACGTACTGGGACAGGCATGCGTGCAGGCCCCACACATAATACACTTGGTCGCATCTTCAATCAAAGCAAACGCCTCGGGGCTTTGCAAACGCTCTCGTTCGGGCGGAGGACTATGGGTAATCAGCCAGGGCTTAACGGCCCGGTATTTTTCAAAAAACCGACTCTGATCAATCACCAGGTCTTTGACCACAGGGGCTGTAGGCAGCGGTTCAAAGGTGATTGTATCCCCTTCGCCACGCACCAAATCTTTGACCAACACAGAGCATGCTAGGCGATTTTCGCCATTGATTTTCATGGCATCTGACCCGCAAACGCCATGACCACAGCTTTTGCGGAAGGTCAAAGAGCCATCGAGATGCCACTTAATGTAGAGCAGCACCGACAGCGCGCTGTCCATAGGGTCAGCCTCGACCTCATAGGTTTCCCAGTGCGGCGCAGCGTCGGTCTCCGGATTAAAGCGCTTGATTTTAACGTTAATCTTCATGGTCACTGCCGCTAATCTTACGCCTACCGGCTTAGTACTTACGTTCTTTCGGCTGGAAACGGGTAATAACGACTGGCTTGTAGTCGAAGCGGTAAGAGCCTTCCGCTTCCCGATAAATCAGCGTGTGCTTCAGCCAGTGCTCGTCATCCCGCTTGGGATAATCTTCACGGGAGTGGGCACCCCGGCTTTCGGTTCGGTGCAGCGCTGCCTGCGTAATGGCCTCAGCGACATCAACCAGAAAGCCCAACTCGACCGCATCCATCAGCTCTGTATTGAACCGTTTACTTTTATCGCGCACTACCACCCGCTGTGCGCGCTGTCGAATTTGCTTGAGGTCGTTTAGGGCCGTGTTTAGGGTTTCCTCGTTTCGAAAGACCGAGACATGGTCCATCATGGTCTGCTGCAGCGCCGTACGCACAGCTACGACAGGTTCACCTTCCGTACGCCCCAAGATATCTTCCAAGAGGCTACGAATGCGGCGATCCGGCTGATCAGGAAGCAATTCCTTTTTACGACCTTCTTTACGAAGCATCTCGGCCATATGCATTCCGGCCCGACGGCCAAACACTACCAAATCCAGCAGCGAGTTGGTCCCTAAACGATTGGCCCCATGGACCGAAACGCAAGCACACTCGCCTACCGCGTAGAGGCCTGGCACGACACTTCCCCGCAGCGCACGCTCCACCTGACCATCGTAGTTGGTCGGAATTCCTCCCATGGCATAGTGACAGGTAGGCGCCACGGGGACAGGCTCTTTTACGGGATCAATACCCAGATAGGTGCGGCAGAACGTAGCAATCTCCGGAAGCTTTTCCTCAATGACTTCCCGGCCCACATGCCGCAAGTCCAGGTAAACGTAGTCCTTGCCGTTGATACCACGGCCTTCGCGAATTTCCTTGTAAATACACTGGGAGACTAGGTCTCGCGGCGCCAGGTCTTTCACCGTAGGCGCGTAGCGCTCCATGAAACGTTCTCCTTTATCGTTCAGGAGAATGCCGCCTTCGCCACGTGCCCCTTCGGTCACCAGGATCCCCAGCCGGTAAAGGCCAGTGGGGTGAAATTGCACAAACTCCATGTCCTCTAAGGGCAGGCCGCTGCGAAGGACCAGCGCCATTCCATCGCCAGTGCTGGCGTGCGCATTAGAGGTGGTTTTATAGACGCGCCCGTAGCCCCCTGTAGCCAAGCATACCATCTTAGCGTGGAAGATGTGCAGCTCTCCTGTCAGCAGTTCATAGGCCACCACACCGCAACAAACGCCCTCAGGCGTTAGGATCAGATCCAGTACTTGAAACTCGTCATAAAACCGGACCTGATTTTTGATACACTGGTCATAGAGCGTATGTAGGATGGCGTGTCCAGTGCGGTCAGCAGCATGACAGGCTCGGCGCACCGGTGCTTCTCCAAAGTTACGCGTGTGGCCACCAAAACGGCGCTGGGCAATTTTACCCTCTTTGTTACGACTAAAGGGCACGCCATAGTGCTCCAACTCAATAATGGTACGCGGGGCATCCTGGCACATGATTTCAATAGCGTCCTGGTCGCCCAGGTAGTCGCTCCCCTTCACCGTATCGAAGGCGTGCCAGAGCCAGTGGTCTTCTTCTTCATTGCCCAGGGCCGCGCCAATGCCCCCTTGAGCCGCACCGGTATGCGAACGCAGCGGGTGCAGCTTGGAGAGCACAGCGACATCAGCCCCACCTTCCCGAGCGTACAGGGCCGCCATCAAACCAGCACCACCGGCCCCTACAATCACAACATCATGCGAGAAAATCATGGTCGTCTACTGTTCCAAATCCAATCCGCTCACGAAGCGGGCATGTAGCCCCAACCTGCCGTAATGACCGAGTACAACCCCACAATTAAAAGTACCAAGGCTAATGCCCAAGAAAGCGTTTGGGCCAACACCCGCCCCATCGGATTACGGATATAATCGGTTAGGATGTTATTCAGCCCATAAAAACCATGATGCAGCGCAAACAGCAAAAATAGAATGTTAAATCCCTTCCACAATACAGCATAAACTGGATCAGCTAGCCGAAGCATAACCACATCATAAGGCGTAACCGCTGCCTCAGGGCCATAGCGTGCACGCACGGCCTCTTTAGCTGCTTCAGGATAGTCCGGCAACTCACCGGCTGCAATTTGCTCACTAGAAAGCACTTGCGCAGCCACACTAGCCGTCTGCGCGTCGTAGTGCTGTACCCAAAAGTGGGTGATCAACAAAAAGATCAAAAATGTCCCCGTAATGCGGTGCAAAAACCAGTTAAGTGCCTTAGAGCGGGGGATTTTACTGTATTGGGTTGCCATGATTATGCACCAGTCAAATAGGTGATCACCGCATACAGCGAAGGATACCCACCAACGCCAATAATAAACAGACACACGATCGCTAGCGTCCAAAACAGCTTTTTAGAGTGTGGATGCCACCCTAAAAAGTCAATCAGCACAATGCGTAAGCCGTTGAGCGCATGATAGGCTACCGCCACAAGCAAAAAAAACTCCCCAAGCTTAAAAATCGGAGCATGATAGGAAGCAATCAGCGCATTAAAGGCTTCACGGTCGGTCAGCGCCCGCAGCCCCCAAACGTGCAATACCAAATAGACCACCAGCCCAAGGCCCGTTAGACGATGCAGCATCCAGGCCAGCATCCCTGTTCGCACCCGGTAACGCTGAAAGCGCCGCACGCGACGCACGGAAGGGTCCAGGGTTTCAACGCCCATTACACGCTATGCCAGTCTGTTTTACAAACACTTGTTGAAGGTTCATATTCGGAAAATATAGGGTAGGTTGCTCGAAGGGGATGCGAATTTACGTTTAAGCAATGCGTTGCTGCGCTAGGGATCCTTTTATCCTTACAGGCGATTTACCTAATAAGTCAAACGACGTACCGTTTGGCGTTGTACCCCGTCAGGAAAAGCCCCTTGGACCGCCTTGCTTGGCTAGGTAAAGGATCAGGGGCGGGGTTTTTGATTGAATGGATTTTTTTCTCTTTACTTGCCTGCCACCGCATGAAAACCTCTAGGCTTTTACGATGGCAGAACACGCTGCACCTGGTGGCGGTGCAGGTATATATGGTGATTTTCCCTTTAACCCAAAAGCGCACGTGCGCCTTGAACCGGTGGCAGTCCTGGAGCTTGCAGGAAGCCTCACCAAAGCTTCGATTTTTTTCTATTTGGTTTTTGTTGTCAGGTCGCGGGGTGCGTTTCCGCTTGAGCGGCTCCCGGCCCCAACCGGTTTGGGGCCCGTGCAACGAGGAGTTGTATGGCCAAAGAAATTATCATCAACGCCGAGAAAGATCAGACGCGTATTGCTATCGTCGAGGACGGCGAATTGGTCGAGTTCTACATCGAAGACCCCGAACACGAACGGACTATCGGCAACATCTACCTGGCACGCGTCTGCCGCATAATGCCCAACATTCAGGCCGTCTTTGTGGATATTGGCCAAAAACAGGACGCTTTTCTCCACTTTTCCGATATTTCGCCCAGCCTGCCTTTACAGCTAAAGTTCCTGGCTGACCCGCAACCCAGCGTTCAAAAGCTGGCTGCCGAAATTGAAGCGCACCACCAGCATCTGACGCGGCGTCGGCATCCACGCGGGCATTTGGCAGCCACTGCAAATGGGGAAGGCGAGGAAGATCACAACCTTAAGACGGCGCCGGACGAACCAAGCGAAGCGCCCCGGCGGCTTCGCCTAGATGTTCTTATTCGTAGCCGCCGACGCTTAGCCCAACGGCGCCTTAAGCCTAAAGCTGCAGAAACGGCTGGCTCCGAAAAATCCCCAAGCGAGGCAGAGCCTAAGGAAACAGCTTCTAATCCACCCTTTGCGCCCGAGGCCCTGCTCAAGCGAGATCAGCCGCTTTTGGTCAAAATCATTAAAGAACCGATTTCTTCAAAGGGCAGCCGGGTGTCGACCGACATCTCGCTTGCGGGACGCTTTCTGGTGCTGGTACCCTTTGCTAGCTACGTGGCCGTCTCGAAAAAGATTACCTCCTACAAAGAACGTCGGCGCTTGCGGGCTTTGGCTCGCAGCTTGGTTCCCGAAGGGTTTGGCGTCATTGTCCGCACGGTGGCCGAAGGCCAAAACGCCAAAGCCCTAGATACGGATTTGCGCCTGCTCCTGGAAAAATGGCAAAGGATTGAGAAAAAGCTGGCCGAGCACCCCACACCCCCCGTGCTGCTGCACGAAGACGTCAACATGGTTTCCTCAGTTATCCGAGACCTGTTTTCTGAAGACTGCACGCGCATTTTGGTCGACGACCCGCGCCTGCACCGCAACATTCGGAACTATGTGCAAGCCGTAGCACCCCACAAAGTCGACGTCGTAGAGCTCTATCGGGGCAAGACACACATTTTTGCTGCAACCAAGATTGCCGACCAGGTAGCGCAAGCCTTTGAAAGTCGCGTCGAGTTGCCCTCGGGGGGGTACCTTTACATTGAGCATACCGAGGCTATGCACGTTATCGACGTGAATTCGGGCCGAGCAGGGCGCGGCTTAAGCCAGGAAGAAAATTCGCTCCGCGTCAACTTGGAAGCAGCACGCGTCATCGCACGGCAAGTTCGGCTACGCGACTTGGGTGGCATTATTGTCATTGATTTTATTGACCTCAAAGACGAAAAGAACAAAAAGAAGGTCTACGACGAGCTGAAAAAGGAATTCCGACGCGATCGTGCTGTGACCAAAATCTTGCCCATGAGCGACTTTGGGCTGGTTCAAATCACGCGCCAGCGTCTGCGGCCCAGCTTAACCACAGCCTTCGACAAAATCACCGAACGTTTGGTTAAAGAAAAAGCCTTACCCCCTGCCCTGGCGCAACCCACACCCGATGCGCTTTTGGCTGCAATCGACCAATGGCTGCATGCTTACCGCCACCAAAGCGAGCGCCGCAGCATCACGTTGCGCATTCATCCTTTTACAGCCGCCTACCTCACGCATCGGATCCCGCCTTATCCCGCGCGGTGGTTGTTGAAACACCTGATTCGCGTTCGTCTGGAAGCAGACCCTACGCTTCCCCCCTTGAGTTTTCGCTTTGTAGATCCGGCAACCGGTGAGGACGTGACCGACCGGTTTGCCCTTTCACAAAATGGCCAAGCCACCCGTCTTGCAACGGACTAAACCATGCCTAGAATGCACGCCTCTAGCGCCTTGCATGGGCTGCTTCAAGAGCTCATTGCCTTGGCCCGCCAGCTAGGCCTGCGCGTGCGAATCGAGCGCGGACCGTTCCGAGGAGGCTACTGCATCAAGCAGGGCCATGAGCTTGTTGTACTCAATCGGGCCCACCCGCCCGAAGTCCATATCGCTTTGCTGGCTGAGGCGCTGCGTAACCGCCCACTTGAAGCAATCTACATTAAACCGGCCCTCCGGCGGGCCCTTGAAGAAGCCTGGGCGCGCGGAGCCACTACACCTGCCGAAGTGCTCCATGTCGACCTCGAATGAGCCGGCAATGCTTCGGGTCACGTTGCTGGGCACTGGAACCTCAACCGGCGTGCCCGTCATAGGATGTTCCTGCCGGGTGTGTCGCTCTGCAGATCCACGCGACCGCCGCACCCGATGCGCCTGCTATATCGAAGCGGCTGACCTGAGCATCCTTATCGATACCGGCCCGGATTTTCGCCAGCAGGCCTTGCGCGAAGGCATCCACCGCCTAGATGCCGTGCTCTACACCCACCATCACTTCGATCATGTAGCCGGCATCGACGATCTGCGCCCTTTCTTCTTTGAAAACCAGCACCCTATCCCCTGCTACGCTCCACCAGTTACAGCCCGCGTACTTTATCACATGTTTTCGTACATCTTTGCTGATGGTAGCTACCCTGGCGTCCCTAAGCTGCGCTTGCAAACCGTTGAAGGTCCTTTTGAAATCACCAGCCGCTACGGAAAAGCAACCCGCCTGCGCGTTGAGCCCATCGACGTGCTGCACGGCAAACTCCCTATGTACGGCTACCGCATCGGTCATTTTGCCTATCTCACCGACGCGAGCCAACTCCCCGAATCGAGCTTCGAGCGGCTGCAAGACCTGGACGTACTCGTGCTGGACGCCCTGCGCAAACGCCCCCATCCTACGCATTTTTCGATCGATGAAGCCGTTGCCGTAGCCCAACGCATCGGCGCCCGCCAAACGTACTTCATCCATATGACGCACGAAGTGCTGCATGCCGACGTGGATGCTCAACTTCCGCCAGGCATGAATCTCGCCTACGATGGCCTGCAATTCTGCTGCCGCCTTACATCTTAACCACGCCTGTTGTATCTTTAACGTGGCCTAACCCTCAGGTAAAGACCATAACCCCAATAGCCATTATGAAAATTCTCGTACTCAACGGCCCCAATTTGAATTTGCTCGGCAAGCGGGAACCGGCGATTTACGGCCGAACCTCGCTCAAGGACTTGGAAAAAATGCTTCGGGAAGCGTTTCCAGATATTACTCTGGAATTCATCCAAAGCAACCACGAAGGCGCGCTGATCGATCAGCTCCACCGGGCCGAAGCAGAACACTTCGATGGCGTGGTCTTTAATCCCGGTGGCTATACGCATACGTCGGTGGCGCTGCGAGACGCTATTGCTGCCATCTCGGTCCCGGTCGTTGAAGTGCACTTGTCTAATTTGCACGCGCGCGAGGATTTTCGGCAACATTCCCTGACAGCCGCAGTATGTGAAGGCCAAATTGTCGGTCTGGGAGCTACTGGCTACCGGCTGGCCATCCTCTACCTGGTCGAACGGGCCCGCCAAACGGTCAAACATTAACGGTGCCAAGCTATCGGGGACATCTGGCCGGGGCTACCCTCTTCTTTGCCGTCTACCTGGCCGGATTGCTTTACGTGTTTTCTATTGATGCGGCTTACCAGCACTTCAGCCTGCTGGAAATGCTGGCCTACCCCTTAGCCCTCTTTGGCCTGTGCCTCATGTTTGCCCTCTGGCCTGACGTCGACACAAATTCGGTCGGACAGGCACTGTTTTACTGGATCTTCTTTTTGGTCGATGGGATGCTGATTGCAACGCGCCACTTTGAAGAAGCCGCTTACCTAGGGCTATTTGCCATCCTCCCCATTTTAGGAAAACACCGGGGATGGACGCATACGTGGTGGGCCATGCTCTTGATTCCTTCCCCACTGCTGCTCTTACCATACCTGTTTTTCCCAGACCGACCGCTTTCGGGTCTACCTTTCTATGGCGCAGCTGTGGTAGGCTACTTCAGCCATCTGGTACTCGACGGCGTTCTGCTACGCTTTCACCGACGCCGCCAGTCTTACCGCTAAGGCCAGCCATGCCTTCGGGGCGCCTGCATCGACTTGCTTCTGAAACCGCAATTTACGGGCTTTCCTCCATTTTAGCCCGTTTGCTCAACTTTTTTCTTTTTCCTTTTTATTCGCACGTCTTTCCCCCGGATGCCTACGGCATTATTTCGATTGTGTACACGGCCTTTATCTTTTTGAACATCGTGTACCAATACGGCATGGAGTCAGCCTACCTGCGCTTTGCCGTTGAAGCCGAAACGCTCGAAACGCGAAGGCACATCTTCAGCACAACGGTCGGCTCACTTCTGCTCACCTCTTTAGGGTTTTCGTTGCTCATGGTGCTTTTCCCTGAGCCAATAGCTATGCTGATTGACCTCGAAGCCCGCTACCAATGGCTCCTCTACTACGTGGCCCTCATTCTAGTGCTCGATACGCTGGCCGTAGTACCCTTTGCCGAGCTGCGGCTTCAAAACCGCCCGTGGCGATTTGCACTGATTCGCTTGGCAGGGGTAATCGTTAATGTAGGGCTAAACGTCTGGCTGCTGATTGGACTGCACTGGGGACTCGAAGCAGTCTTTTTCGCCAACGCTATCGCCTCAGCCGTTACCCTCCTCCTCCTTGGTCCTGAGTTTTTGCGCCTAATGCGGCCTGCGTTCGACCAAAAGCTTTGGCAACGCTTGCTGCGCTTTGGATTACCGTTTCTACCTGGCGGCCTAGGCTATGCCATTACCGACCGCATTAACCTGCTTTTTCTCAAGCGCCTTTCGCCTGAGCAGGTGAGGCAACTCTATGGAGACCGCTTCGATCTAGAAGCTTTGGCCCATGAAGCTGAACGTGCAGCTCAGGCCGTGCTAGAACGCGCCAGCGGCGTGCTTTCTCCAGAAGTGCAACACCGCATGAGCGAAGCTGCCCAAGCCGTCTATGCTAACCATGTGGTAGGCGTCTACAATGGTGTACTCAAACTGGCCATTTTTTTAATGCTTTTCGTGCAAATGTTTCGCTTTGCTTGGCAACCCTTCTTTTTGCAACATGCCCGCGATCCCGATGCCCCTCACCTGTTTGCCCGCGTTTTTGTGCTACTAAGCGCTATCAGCCTGCTGATCTTTTTGGCTGTATCCCTGTTTGCTCAAGAAATTGTTCGCCTGCCTTTACCTGGAGGCTATGTGCTCGTCAATGCCCGCTACTGGACCGGACTGTTTATCGTACCGGTAGCCCTATTAGGCTACCTGTTTCAAGGCTGGTACTATGTGTTTTCCGCCGGAGCCTATCTCCAGCATCGCACTGGATACTTCGTTCCTTGCACGCTGGCTGGTGCAGCTGCTTCGTTGATGCTCAACGCACTGCTGGTACCGCGTTGGGGCATGCTGGGCGCTGCCTGGGCTACTACTTTAGCCTATGCCCTCATGGCCTTGTTACTTTGGCGACTCATCCAACCTCACTATCCCGTTCCTTATCCCTGGCACCAAGTACTGGCCATGGGCGTTTGGGCCGGACTGCTCTTTGGCGCTTGGCATAGCTGGCCGCTATTGCAACATCCTCTCCCAGAAGTGCTGCTGCTTTTTGCCTTTATTGGGGGCCTATTCAGCCTTCGCGTAGTACGTGTGCAAGAAGTGCGCAGACTGTTTACACACCGCGCCTCTTCAGCGTAGCCGTTCCCAATGCTGCACCCGCAAGTGGGCATAGGGCCTGCCCTGCCAATGATCCAAAAAGGGCTCTCCGGTTATCCGCAAGCGCAAAGGGGCTTGGACCGCTACCGCCTGCCGATCGGCCGCCTTGGCAAAAACAAGCACGTAAAAATTCCGCTCTGCTGTCTCCAACACAAGCGCTGAAAACGGCTCTTGCCCACGGGCCACCACCTCCCCTTCTACCGTAATTGGCGCTTGCGCAGGCAGCGGCGTAGATGCGCATCCCATAACCCAAAATCCTAAAAAACCGGCCAAAGCTAAACGTAGCATAGAATTTGCTTGGCTTAGGTGTTGACTTACCTTTAAGTGTTATATTCTTGCACCCCTTTCATGTTGCTCTACCCTGCAGCCATGAAGCGCTATCTCTTTTTGCTGCTTTGGCCCATGGCAGCTGCAGCTCAAACGCTGCACCCGCTTCCTGAGCCTACTGCACCGCCAAGCCCCAAAAGCTACGTGCTGCACGTGACCGACTGGCTGAATCAGCAGCCTGAAGCCCTACAAGCCCTGGCCGACTTCCACCGCCGTAAAGCCTTAGGCTTGCTGTCTGCGACACCTACCATTCAAGCTCCCCCCAACATTGGCGATCGGCAAAACTTTAAGGTTCGCAACTTTACAAACGGTACCCTAGAAAATCGCCTGTTTGAGCTGCGTGCCATTGAGGCGCGTTTCTACCTGTGGGTCGAGGTCGCTTCGCTCGATAGCGGCTACGTCGACAACGTCAAGCTGGAAGCGTTACGCAGAGCACTCGCTGAAGCAACCCCGAGCGGCTCATATAATCCTAACCAAGGCATCATCGCCAATAACGAGGAAGTCTTCGGCAGCCCACCCAATGTTGACAAAGATGGGAAAACAGACGTGCTGCTGGTCGACATCCGTGACGGCTGGAATCCTGAAAGCGGCGGAGGTTTTATTGCCGGTTTTGTCTATAGCGGCGACCTGGTCCCGTTCGGCAATAATCGCGACGTCCTTTACCTAGATACTTATCCCTCACTTAGCCAAGGATTTCCTTTAGAACAGCTTCTGGCCACGGCTGCACATGAGTATCAGCACTTGATTCATTTCAACTACGACCAACAGGAGCTGACGTTTGTCAACGAAGGCCTCTCAGAGTGGGCAGAAATCCTAAACGGCTACAGCCGTCGCCCTATGCGCTACCTAAGCGATGTAAAGCGCTACAATGTGGAGCTCTTTCGCTGGTCTGAAAATCAGTCCCTAGCTGTACTGGACGACTACGAGCGCGCAGGGCTTTTTACAACCTACCTGGAGGAGCGCCTTGGAGCTCTTGCCACGGGGGCCATCACCCGAGACCTTGCTAGCGGCTTGCCGGGCTATCGAAACGCCTTAAACTCCATAAGCTTAGACTTTAGTGACTTCTTGGTGGATTTTCACACTGCCAATTTCCTAAACGACCCGAGCCTAAACCCTGCCTACGGCTACAGCCGCACAGCCTTTCAAGACCTGCGCGCTGCCCCCGCGGTCGTCTATGACGGCCGCATCGCTACGCAAACGCCCGACACAACCATTACGGTGCAGGGCGGAGGTGTACAATACCTGGTGTGGACCTATGTCAAAGACTTTACGGTAACCCTTAGTGGAACCAACTTTGCCGTGCGTGCCGTTCGCTATCCTCCCAACAGTGCGCCGGTGGTGGAATCTTTAAGCGGAGGTTCTTTCACGTTTTCTGGCGTGTACAACCGGGTTGTACTCATCGTAGTGTGTCCTACCACCGGTACACCCTCACAGATCACCTACCGCGCTAGCTGGAGCGCAGACCGGACTTTCACGCCACAACTTGCCCAATATGACAATGGTCAGGCCCAAACACCTTTTGCGCTTTCCGGAGGCTTAGAGCTGCTCACCCGCTTTGAAAATCCACGTCCGGGCTACACCCTTCTAGGGCGCGTACGCTTACCGCTGTATTTTTACAGCCAGTTTCAAAACGGACCGCCCAGTACCGCGCCCCGCGACTTTACGCTGACGGTGCGGGCTGCACAGCCAGATGGCACGCCAGGCAACCTACTTTTCGAACAAACCTTTAACGACCCACGTCCTTATCAGCCGGTAACCTCTTTAACCCTGGCATTTGCGGAGATCGATCTGTTCCCCTATGCCAACCAGATGGGCAACTTACCCAACACCTTCTTTATCGGCTATCGGGATGCGGGTAGCGACACCAACCAGGTTGTGTTGGTTACTGCAGCATATACGGTTGAAAACCGCTCTTTTATTGGCCCACGCCGCGATGGCTCTTGGCTGCCCCTTTGGGAGACGCGGTTAAGTGATAATACCCGGCTAAACAACCGTATTATTCCGATCCGGGTAGAATTTCTCATAAGCGATTGGCCGGTTCTGGCCGAGGAGCCTCCTACGCTGGCTACCGCGCCGCGGCTTGAAGCGCCGTACCCCAATCCCTTTCGCCATGAGGCGGTGCTCCGCTACCACTTGCCCAAGACGGGTCCCGTGCGCCTCAGCGTATATGACCTATTGGGCCGGCAGGTAGCCGTGCTTGTGGATGAACCTCGGCTGGCCGGTACACACGTAGTTCGGTTAAACGCCGAAAGGTGGGCCAGTGGGGTTTACCTTTGCGTGTTCGAGGCCGAAGGGCAGCGCTACATCCAGCGCCTATACGTGGTGCACTGAGCGTTTTAGGGCACACGCTCGCCCCGGGCAGCCGTCAGCAGGGCATACCACTCTTCGCGGCTTAGCGAAACGGTATCGGCTTGAGCGCAGGCCCGAATGCGTTCAGGCGAGAGCGTGCCAATAATCGGTTGAATTGGCGCAGGGTGCCTCAAAAGCCAGGCCAGAGCAATGGCTTCACGCGACACTTGCTTTGCCTCGGCCAGTTCTGCAACGGCCTCGGCTGCACGCAGCGTGCGGCTTTCGGCTTCTGCTGGAGGCTCAATAAGATGCCCTTTAGCTAACGGCGACCAAGCCTGCACGAGCACGTCATGCAAGCGGCAGAAATCCAGCAAGCCCGTCACGCCTGCATGGGCCGGGGCTGCATTGTGGTTGGCCACAATCCCTTCTTCGATCAGGTGGGCATGCAGCAAACTAAGTTCGAGTTGGTTGACGACCAGCGGCTGATCGACGTAGCGCATTAGCAAAGCCATTTGTGCCGCGGTATGGTTACTCACGCCAAAGTAGCGCACCTTACCACTGCGATGCAGGACGTCAAAAGCTCGGGCTACCTCTTCGGGCTCCATCAGTGCATCGGGCCGATGCAAAAGCAGCACGTCCACGTAGTCGGTTCCAAGCCGCTGCAGGCTTCCTTCAACGGAGCGCACAATGTGCTCGTAACTAAAATCGTAGCGCTGCGGCGCGCCAGGAGGGTCATCTTTAAATCGGATGCCACATTTGGTTTGCAGGATGATCGCTTCGCGCCGGATGGCCCGTTCCCGGAGAATTTCACCAAACACGCGTTCCGATTTTCCTCGGCTGTAGATATCGGCGTGATCAAATAACGTAAAACCCGCTTCCAGAGCGGTCAAAATAGCTTCGGTTGCCCGCCGCTTTACCTCTGGACTTATGGTAGGGACCTCCCAGGGTCCCCCCAAATGCATGCAACCATAAGCAATACGCGAGACGGTCAGTTCGGTACGTGGAATGCGATAGGTTTGCACGGCCGTTGCAAGGTTGGTTATGCAAAAGCGTCTTAAGCTACGTCGGCCAGTGCGCTTGCGCAATCCATCAAAGTAGCACTCAAGGCGTTGAACCAAAGCAGGTGGCGATACGATCTTTAGCGCTGCACCTGCTGGCTGTTTAGGTATGGGAAAGCTCCTGCGTCTTAGTGATAGCGCTGCCCGACGGCGTCAGCAGCACCTGCGTTCTTGCGCCGAGGTGCTTCGCCTGCTGGCCCAACGGAGCTCTTTTGATGACGAAGCCCGAGATATGGTGGCGTTTTTGGTGTTCAACTTGCGCGGCATCTATGCCACCATTGAGGAAAGTGCCCAAGTATGGGAAGATCGTGGTTAC
Organism: Rhodothermus bifroesti; assembly: GCF_017908595.1. Lineage (NCBI taxonomy): Bacteria > Pseudomonadati > Rhodothermota > Rhodothermia > Rhodothermales > Rhodothermaceae > Rhodothermus > Rhodothermus bifroesti. The sequence continues at coordinate 685,522 of NZ_JAGKTL010000001.1, read as the reverse complement.
TGGAAAAAAGCCGAAGCCTTACGGGCACGCTGGCGCTGGAGCCGCCATGTATCGGATGAACTGGAAGGTCGCATTCGTGCCCAGCAGTGGGAGGCTATTCCTCCTCTTTTGGTGCAGCTTATTCCGCATGTTCAATCCATTACAGTGACTACGATTACGCGCAACGCCGACTGGTGGTGCGGCGCACTCAAGGCTTTGCTCCAACAGCCTAAACAGCCTTAGAAGTCGTGAGCCGATGAATCCTCCGCTTGCGTTACGTCCGGGCATCTTGCTCGTTGCGCCCCCGATGCTTCGAGATCCCAACTTCTGGCGTACGGTAGTTTTGCTGTGTGCGCATGATGCTGAAGGAAGCTTTGGGTTGATTTTAAACCGTCCCGTCACGCTCACGTTACGCGACGTGCTCGAGGTGCCGGTCAATTATCCGCTATCCCTGGGGGGGCCAGTGCAGCCCGACACGCTGCACATCCTGCACCAACTGGGGGAAACCATCCCGAATGCCCAGCAAGTAACCGACGGGGTCTATTGGGGAGGCGAAGTTGAGGCCTTGTTGGAGAAACTCCGCACGGATCCTCCTGAACCAGAACGCATACGCTGTTTTTTGGGTTATGCTGGATGGGCGCCTGGACAACTTGAAGCAGAATATGAAGCCGGGGGATGGTTGCTAGCCCCCGCTCAAGCTCATCATGTGTTTCAAAACGATCCTCTTCAGTTGTGGCGGCAGGTGCTGCGCAGCATGGGTGGTGAATATGCCCTCCTGGCAAACTTTCCTGAAGATCCGCGCCTGAATTAAAAGTACGCCAAGGCTATAGCGCCTCAGCCTATGTTTACGCAGGCATGGTGAACAGTCCTGCCGAAACGCCTACCCCTTGCTCTGCAGGCGTTGGTTCACGCAACAGTACCAAGCGGCAGCCATCTTCTTCACAAGCAATTTCCTGCATACGCAATTTTCGCAATCCTTGTAGTGCCTCAACCACGACAAAGCCCGGCTCAGAAACCCTAAAAAGGGCCTCTATGCTTTGCCCGACCAGTTCGGTCTCCGCAAGCATCAACAAGCGGAAGGCTTCACTATTAGCCAGCAAAACCCGGCCGGCTTCATCCAATACCAGCAGCCCATCGGGATAATGCCGTAGAATAGCCCGGAATCGCGACTCACTGGCATACAGCTCTTGCAAATATTCAGAAAGCGCGTTTTGTAGCTTTTGGCGCTCAAGTGCGCGCGCCACGACATGCTGCAGCAACAAGGCGCACAGCTCGTCCCGAAAAAGATAATCGGCTGCCCCCATTTGCAACAGATGAATCCCAAGCATGGCCTCTTCACGGCGCAGTAACGCAATTACAGGCGTCTGGATAGCACGTAGTTTTACTTCTGCAAAGGCATCCAACCCTTCGCTGTCCGGTAAAGCCAGCGCTAATAAAATCAGGGCAGCTGGTGCAGTCTCGGTATTTTGCTCGTAACGAATCCATTCTTGTAACGTGCGGAAGTGCAATAAAGGCTGTAGTTCAAGCGGCTGTAAATGCTGCGCCACTTCCTGCACCGTCGCCTCATCCGGCGTAATCACAATGAACGGTCCAGCCATAAGAAGACAGGATTGGTTACCCAAACTTAGCTCCACAACAAGAATGCCATTCTGCTCACATCGCAATCTTTAAAAGTTCGCAAAACAACGCATTGCCAGATCTACCTGCACAGTATTGACAGGGAAGCGCCGTATTTTTTTAAGAAAAGCCATCTTTTCTATGAGCTGGGTTTCGGATAGCAATGCGGCTTTATTTACCGACTTGTATGAGCTAACCATGCTGCAGGCCTACTGGTGCGAAGGCCTGGACACGGCTACGGCCACGTTTGACTTGTTCATTCGTCAAATCCCTGGCCGTAATTACCTGCTAGCCTGCGGGCTCGATACTGTGCTGCATTATCTAGAAACGTTCCGGTTCACGCCTGAGGCGCTCGACTACCTCAGCTCACTTGGTCGCTTTAAACCCGACTTTTTAGCGTATCTTGCCCAGTTGCGTTTTACAGGCGACGTTTATGCCGTTCCCGAAGGCACCCCAGTGTTTGCTGGCGAGCCGCTCTTGCAAGTCGTAGCTCCGATTGGCCAAGCCCAGTTAATTGAAACTTTTGTGCTCAATCAGATCACGTTTCAGACCGGCATAGCTTCTAAAGCCAGCCGTGTGGTGCAGGCTGCGCAGGGTCGCTTGGTGGTCGACTTTGGCGCGCGCCGCATGCATGGCGCGGACGCGGCGCTTAAAGCCGTGCGGGCTTACTACATTGCGGGCGTGCAAGCGACTTCGCTGGTTTTGGGCGGCCAGCAGTACGGCGTGCCGGTCACGGGTACGATGGCCCATAGCTACATCGAAGCACATCCGACAGAAGAAGAGGCCTTCTGGGCTTTTGCGCAGCTGTATCCTGGCACAACGCTCTTGGTAGACACCTACGACACGCTCGAGGGCGTCCGTAAAGTCATCGCATTGCATCAGAAGTACGGGGAGCGGTTTTCTGTTGGAGCCATTCGCCTTGATTCGGGCGACCTGGCTACGCTAGCCCGCCAAGCACGGCAATTGCTCGATGCATCGGGCCTAAACCACGTAAAAATCTTTGTTAGTGGTAGCTTAGACGAATACCGCATCGCAGAACTGCTAGCGCAAGGCGCACCTATCGATGGCTTTGGCGTAGGCACCCGTATGGGTACCCTCAGTGACCGGCCCTATCTTGACAGCGCCTACAAACTAAGTGAATTCCAAGGGGAAGGCCGCATGAAACTCTCTTTGGAAAAAGCCAACCTTCCTGGTCGCAAGCAGGTATTTCGGTTTTACAATGAGGCAGGCGAAGCTGCTTATGACCTGATTGCCTGCAGTGACGAGACGTTTCCTGAGGGCGAACCGTTGCTCGCATGCGTGATGCGTCAGGGGAAACGTACTGAAGCAGGCAAGCAAACGCTCGAGGCAGCCCGCCAGCGGGCTCAGGAAGGCTTGCGCCGCTTACCTAAGCATCTGCTTAGCCTGGAAGAGGCGGATCCACCTTATCCTGTACGCATCAGCGACCGGCTGGAAGCATTGGGCAAAGCCGTACAGCAGCGCATTTTGCAGGATTAGGCCAAGATCCTTTACACATCTCCTTCTTGCGGTCTGAGCAAAATTTCTTCGACGACTGTTCGGGCTGAAAGGTGGTAAATGTCGCGTACAGCCCGCGCAATATCTTCTGCTGGCATAAAACGCGTCTCGGGCAGGTCCACCCCTGTCCAACTGGGGGTGTAAGTCGCTCCCGGTAGCACGACCGTCACGCGTAACCCAAGCTGGCGTGTCTCTTCACGCACTACCCTCGCCAGACCCAGCAACCCATGTTTGGCTGCACAATAGGCAACGCTGCCTGGATAAGCTTTGAGCGAAGCTACCGATCCCATGAAAAAGATATGGCCTCGCCGCTGGGCAATCATCGGCTCCAGAAACGCTCGCGTAACCAGAAAAGCACTCGTCAGGTTGGCCTCAAGCTGGGCTTGAAACTCCTCAACCGTGGTTTGCCGCAAAGGGGCAGGTCGGAATAACCCCGCGTTGTTGACCAATACTTCTGGTGCTCCCCAGTGTGCAAGTACGCTACGCGCAACAGCTTCGACTGCAGCTGCGTTGGTCAGGTCGCAAGGAAGCACCAGGGTTTCAGCACCCCGATCCCGGCAGGCTGCGGCTACAGCTTCCAGCCGCTCTTGATTGCGCGCTACCAACGCCAGTTGCGCCGCAGGTTCTTCAGCAAAAGCCTGCGCAATGGCAGCGCCAATGCCTTGACTTGCTCCCGTAATGACAACAACCGGCACAGATCACCCTCCGTTAATGAGCCGCATGAACTCTGCGCGTGTTGCTTCTTTTAAAAAGGCACCACTCATCGCGCTCGTGGTCGTCACCGCATGCTGCTTCTCTACCCCCCGCATCATCATACACAAATGCTGCGCTTCAATGACCACCGCCACGCCTAAGGGTTGCAACACCGATTCCAGCGCATCCCGAATCTGAATCGTCAGCCGTTCTTGCACTTGCAAACGCCGCGCAAAGACGTCCACTACCCGCGGAATCTTGCTAAGCCCAACAATCTTCCTATTGGGAATATAGGCTACGTGCGCTTTCCCAAAGAAGGGCAGCAAGTGGTGCTCACATAGGGAGTAGATCTGGATATCTTTTACCAGAATCATTTCGTTGTAATCCTCTTCGAAAAGGGCCGACTCCAAAATGGCCCGAGGATCCTGGTGGTACCCTTGCGTGAGGTATTGGAAGGCCATGGCCACCCGCTCTGGCGTGCGCTGTAACCCTTCGCGATCCGGATCTTCTCCAATCCAACGCAAAATCTCGCGCACATGCCGCTCGATGGCTGCTGTCGCTTCCGGACAGTACAGGTCCTGCCGCTCATAGCGTCCAACTGGATGTCCATCAAAGGCTTCAGGCCACACGTCAGAATGCGCGTGCTGCTTGTTGTTAGTCGCCATAGTATTCCACGTAGTTGCTTTCGGTCTCATACAGACGTATGCGGTATAGCCGGCCAGCTGGTAGCGCGTCTTCTAATTCACGCCATATGGCTACCACCAAGTTTTCGGTTGTCGGAATAATCCCTTGTAAAAAGTCGACATCCAAATTCAGGTTCTTATGATCTAGCTTGCTCAAGATGCGCTGCTCAAGAATGGCTTTTAAATCGCGCAAATTTAGGACAAATCCGGTTTCCGCGTTGGGTTCGCCAGCCACAGTGACTTCAAGCACGTAGTTGTGGCCGTGCCAGTTAGGGTGGTTGCACAGACCAAACGTTTCTTGATTCCAGGTTTCTGAGCGAGCTGGGTTATGCAGGCGGTGTGCTGCATTAAAGTGCACGCGCCGCGTTACGTAAACGGTCGGCATACTGCTGCCGGGCGATGATGCAGGGACCGATAAAGGCAAACGTGCAGCCGAAAGCAGCGTTCCTTAGGGTTTTGTGAGCTTACCGGTCTGTTACGTTGCGCACTGAAGCTTCTCAGGTGCTATATTTTTCTTTTTGTCTAAGGAGCTAACCAATCCCAAGGGTATGGCGGAGAAAACGTTGTTCCAGCGGATTATGGACGGCGAGATTCCGGGTGAGATTGTCTACGAAGACGATCGGTGCATTGTGCTGCGCGACATCAACCCCCAGGCGCCCGTCCATTTGCTCATTATTCCACGCAAACCGATTCCTTCGCTCAATGAGCTGACCGAGGAAGACGCCCCACTCATTGGTCACCTGTTTGTTGTAGCCCGCCAAATGGCCGAGCGTGAAGGCCTTGCGCGCAGCGGCTACCGCACCGTGTTTAATACTGGACCCGATGCCCAGCAATCTATTTACCATGTGCATTTGCACCTGCTGGGCGGCCGCAAGTTTAGCTGGCCTCCGGGCTGAAGGCATGCACCGCTGGCTGACCGCCTTGGGACTGCTTGTCTTGCAGCTGCCGGCTTGGGGGCAACCTGTCGGCTCCGTTGCAACAAGCTTTTTGCGGGACGTCAGCCGCTATGGGTGGGCAGCCACTCTAACCCTACAGCCCCGCTGGGGTGCATGGCAGCTCAGCTGGCATCAAACCTTTACCAGCGATGCTTACGAGCTAGGGCAGGGTCGCCTGGACTTTCGCGACGAGTCGACCGCAAGCTGGCTTTTGACGGCTTCACAACCGCGGCGACTCCAACCTTTGCTCAGCGGTCGCCTGTTCTGGTTTAACGCAGGTCGCGTGCTGACGCAGCAGATCCTGGCGGGGCTGCGCTATCAGCCTAATGCCGGTTTTTGGCTTGAGCCTACCTTAGGTTTAGGATTGGATCAACGCCCAGGCACACCTCAAGGCACAACCCAAGCCCCCTTGCGCACCGATTATGGACCTGCCTTGGGCATGCGCCTGCAACTTATGCCACCCGCCCAATGGCCTGTGCAGATGCGCTTGGAAGCTGGCGTTCTCGAGCAGCAACTGACCCCACGACAGCGGACAACCGCTTACCTAAGCGGCATGCTTCAGCATCAATCCGATGCCCTCAACTTTGACGTGCAACTCCGCGCAGCCCGGCTGCGCCGTGACACCTACCAAGCGGTCTCCTTTCTTAACCGAAACAACCCGTCTTCCTCGAGCGAGTCCGTTGAAGCCACGCGCAACGACACACTCTGGGGCAGCTTGAACCTGGAGCTCCCCCTGATGCCTCAACTGCAGTTTGCCGCTGGGTTTGAAGGCCAGAGCGTAATCCGACAGGTATGGTTTTTCCACACACCCCCCAATGCCTTGTTTTTCAACACACGCTTTAACCGCCGCCAACTCAACGGTACCGCGGCACTTACCTATAGCCGCAATCCCTGGATGCTGCACCTTATGCTCGAAACCGGGGCTGAAGAAGAAACGCGACTGCTTACCAACCGAGAACACCTTCCGCTTGCCCAGGCAGCTCAAAAAGCCACTTTACTCCAACAAGCCGACTATGCCCGAGGGCATTTAACGCTTGGAGGCCAAGGCCGCCTCAAAACGGGTCGCTTAACGCTTGGCCTTCGTGCTTTGAGTACTATCTTGCGCCACGACACCCCGGAGGTCAACCTCGACGACCGGGACGAACTGCAACAGCAGGCGCGCTTCGAGTTGGGCTGGCGCCTGACCTCAACACTCGAGGCCGAAATTGGCCTAGAAGCCACCTACTACCACCTGGTTTACCTGAAAAGCGCGCGCTCAGCCGAAAACTACGTCCAACGCACTTTACGCCTCGAACCTGGCCTACGCTTCGCGCCCAGCACCCGCACCTTGCTTCACCTCCAAAGTCACGTGCGCGCTGCTTATACCGTGGCGGACTTTGTATTACCCGGTCGCCAGCGGCAGGACCAATCGGCCCGCGAACTCGGATATCGCCTTGAAATGCAGTACGCGCTTACCTCAATCCTGCATCTTCACCTCCAAGGAAGCTATAGCGAACTCCGCCTAGGACGACTGCTCTGGGGCCGCTTTGCTGAAATTCCGTTTGACACGCTGCGTACCTATACCGCCTGGCTTCGCTTGGAAAGCCGCAACCCAGAGCTAACCAGCAGCATCGGTTTTCGTCTGTTTCTTCGCCAGGATTATGCGACCAGCCTGCTTGTGGCCTACCTCACAGAAACAGGCACACAAGCGCTTGTTAACCGCCCTGGGCAGCTGTGGATTGTACAGTTTGGCCCAACGTGCGCCCTGCGCTGGCAGGCCAAACAAGCGCTTCAGTTTACCCTAGAAGGCTGGTTGCTACTACAACGCGTGCACCGACGTCTTTATGGACCGCTGCCTTCGGCCACGGCCGACCGCATCCGAAAGGCCGCCTGGAACGGTGAACGCGGCCGCTTTCCTAACCTCACTTTTTCCCTAACATGGCAGCTTTGAAAGTCCCCACCCTAGGCGTTACCGGCGGCATTGGAAGTGGCAAAAGCACAGTCTGCCGCCTGTTTGAAGCCCTGGGCGCCCGCGTATTCTATGCCGACCATGAAGCTAAACGGCTTATGACCGAGGACCCTGCGTTGCGACAAGCCATCTTGGATGCGTTTGGGCCCGAAAGTTACCAGCCCAATGGACAGCTTAACCGAGCTTATTTGGCTGAACGCGTTTTTGACGATCCTAACGCTCTTCGCCGGCTCAATGCCTTGGTCCACCCGCACGTGCTCCACGCATTCCAAGAAGCCCGCAAGCAGGCCACACGTGCACAGGTACCTTTACTGATTTTAGAAGCAGCACTGCTGTTTGAATCCGGCGCCGACCGGCTAGTAGATCATGTACTCGTGGTTGATGCCCCCGAAGCAGAGCGCATCCGCCGGGTTGTAGCACGCGACGGTATTCCTCCTGAAAAAGTACGTGCCCGCATGCAACACCAGCTCCCCCCTGAAATCCTGAGAGCACGGGCCGATTTTGTCCTAGAAAACACGGGATCGCTAGAGCAGCTTCGCCAACAGGTTGAAGCCCTTTATCGCCACCTTACAATGACGTAGCTGTTATTTCCCTTTAGGCAACAGTTGCAATTTGAACAAACAGCTTTTGTTTTTTTCTCAACGCTCAATCGGCCGCGCCGGATCGGTAATCCATTCACTCCACGAACCCGCATACAGTCGCGCTCCTTGCAACCCCGCATAGCTCATAGCCAAAAGCGTATGCGCAGCCGTAACTCCAGAGCCGCAGTAACAGACCACCCGCTCTGGCGGTACCGGCCCTAGTAAAGCCTCAAAGCGCGCACGCAGCTCCTGAGGTGAACGAAAACGCCCATCTACGGTAAGATTTTCGGCGAATGGGGCATTCAAGGCCCCAGGAATATGGCCGGCTACCGGGTCAATGGGTTCTTCTTCCCCCCGAAAACGCGCTGGAGCCCGAACGTCCAGGAGCCGCCACGCTGGGTCTGTCCGCACACGTGCCACTTCTTCGCTTGTCACCACGTACTCAGAACGCACCTGGGGCTTAAAGCTTCGCGGTTCGCGCGCTTCGCTTCCGCTGCGGACTGGCCTGCCTTCCCGAACCCAGCGTGACCATCCCCCATCGAGTACCGCCACGGCGTCATGCCCCAACCACCGCAAAAGCCACCAAAGCCGTGCTGCGGCCATGGCGCCGCCAGCATCATCATAAGCCACCACCTGAAGATGCGCCTCGATCCCTAAACGCGAAAAGGTGGCGGCCAATGCCTTCGGATCTGGAAGCGGGTGCCGACCGGTTTTTCCGGGGACCACTGGCCCTGAAAGATCTTCTTCTAAGTGCGCATACACGGCCCCAGGTATATGCGCTTGTACATAAGCGCGACGGCCATAAGTTGGATCGGTTAACGAAAAACGGCAATCCACCACTACCCAAGCGGGGTCATCCAAATGGGCCGCTAGGGTTTCTGGATCAATAAGGGTTACATAGGCCATTTTTGCGTGTCCTTTTTAGGGATTAGGGACAATTTGTATCCATTGATGTCTCGCGCTATTCAGCTTATGGCCTTGACCATTGGGCTGCTTTGGGTCGCCCCGATAAACGCCCAACCGTTGATCGACACGCTGTGGGTCTGGCAAGGGTATCAAGCCGAAGGGCGCTGTCGCGTACAGCTCTATCGAACCGCACCCCGTGCCGAACGCGCCTACGTGGTCGTCCTAAGGGAGCTCGCCGAAAACCCTGGACCTTCAACGGTAGCCGACGCTCGCTATCTGGCTGAGCACGTTGGCCGCCGCTTAGGCGTTGACCCTACCCAGGCTTACTGGATCTTTCACTGGGGTGCTTTCAGTTTCAAGGGAGCCCAACCTTCGGCGAAAGAACTGTTTCTACGGGCTACTTTTAGCCGCACCAGCAGCGGCAGGCTGAGCGCCCCGCATTGGCACATTGTGGAACGTGCCGAAGTGGAGCACCTTACTGATCGACAACTCCGCATCCCCTGAGGTTAAGGGGCCAGACGGTCTTTCACCCAACCCTGTGGCGTCCGCCGGTAGCGAATCCGGTCATGTAGCCGGCCAGGCCGTCCCTGCCAAAACTCAATCACCTCGGGAATTAACCGGAAACCTCCCCAGTAAGGGGGACGCGGCACCTCTTGCCCATTGAAACGGGCCATAAGCTCAGCCACGCGATGCTCAAGCGTCGCCCGATCGGGAATCACTTGGCTTTGAGGCGAAGCCCAAGCACCTAGCTGGCTTTCGCGCGGACGCGTTTGAAAGTAGGCATCCGACTCCTCGGCCGAAACCTTTTCGACGCGTCCTTCGACACGTACCTGGCGCTCCAAAGCCGCCCACCAAAACACCAGCGCAGCCCAAGGATTCTCGGTAAGTTCGTGGCCCTTGCGGCTTTCATAATTTGTAAAAAACACAAAGCCTTGGGTATCGCAATCTTTCAGCAACATCACCCGCGCCGAAGGACGCCCAGAAATATCGGCGGTAGCCAGTACCATGGCATTGGGATCGGCCACCTCTGCTTGTAACGCTTCCTTAAACCACTGCTGAAACAACGTCAGCGGATCGTCTGGCAGTTGCGCTTCGTCGAGTGCCTGGCGGGCATATTCGCGACGCAATTGGGCAAGTTCTGGATTCATAGCCCTTACGTAATCAGTGCATTCAAGCAAAACGTCAACGCCCTTGGTTCGGCGAGGCTCCATCTGCTAAAGCCGCAGGGGAGGAAGCTTTTTGCGAAAGCTGGAAAGGCAACCAAACCGTAAACCGGCTGCCTTGGCCTTTAACGCTATGCACCTCAATGCGTCCATCCATCATTTCTACCAAGCGACGCGTAATGGCCAGTCCCAGCCCACTACCTTGATGCGTGCGCGTGAGCCCATCGCTTTCTTGGCGGAATTCTTCAAAGATGTGCGGCAAAAAGTTGGGATCAATTCCAATCCCGGTATCGCTGACCTCAAGGCAGAGCCATTCATCTTTTACGCGAAGCGTAATGGTTATCTCGCCCTGATCGGTAAACTTTACGGCATTGGAGACCAAGTTCAGTACAACGCGGTGCACTCCGTTGCGGTCTAAATAGACCCGGAAAGGTTTATCTGGAAGCTGCAGCTTTAACTGCAGCCCTTTATCTTGTAGCATTGGCTCAAACAGCCGCACCGTCTGCCGAATTTCCTCGACCAAATCAAACGGCTCAGGACACAAGGTAAACGCGCCAGCTTCAATGCGCGCAAGGTCGAGGAGGGTATTCAGCGTTTCCAACAGCCGCTGTCCACTGTTTCGAATTAACCCAGCCAGCTCGCGATGCGGCTCACCGAGCTCTTCTTCCAACACTTCGGCAAAGCCGATGATACCGGCCAGGGGCGTGCGGATTTCATGGCTGATGTTGCTCAAAAGCGTAGACTTCAATCGGGCAATCTCTTCGGCGCGCTCCTTGGCCTCGAGTAATTGCTGCTCGTACTGCTTGCGCCCGGTAATGTCGCGCAACACCACTTGAAAGGCATGCCGTCCTTGATATGTGATCGGCGCGCTGATCACTTCGACGTCGCGCACCTGCCCATCGGCGCGGATGATTTTTTGCTCACTGACTGGAAGGGGCCGTCCCCGCCGTGCAGCCACGTCCAGATAGCGTTGCAGGGCATCAGCTTCTTCAAATTGTAAGAACCGGTAAAGCGACTGTCCGATGAGCTGCTCAGGCGTTTGCACACCGACAAACGCTGCAGCTGCTGGATTGGCGTACAGAATATGCTGCGCGTCGTGCACGATGACCGGCTCGGGGAGCTGCTCCATGAGCAGCTGATAGCGCCGCTCGCTTTCGTCTAGCGCTTGTTCAGTCGCATGGCTCCGCGTCACGTCAATCAAAACCCCCTCAAAGTACACCTGGCCTTCGGGGTCCTCAATGCGCCGCGCGTAGTCCTGCACCCAGACCACCGTCCCATCGACACGGCGCAGCATCAGTTCCGCGAAGGCTTCGCCTCGGGCTTGCAATTGCTGCAAAAACGCTTCTCGCTGGCTCACGTCCACGTAAACGTCCCACGCATTTACGCGCAGCAAGGCTTCAACGCTATCGTAGCCCAGCATGCGCGCTGCTGCAATATTGGCCGCCCGAATCACCCCCTCTGGCGTGCTGCGGTAGACTCCTACGGGGAGCTGCTCTAAGAGTGATCGATAAAGGGCTTCACTGGCTCTTAGGGCAGCTTCCGTGCGCTGCCAGGCCGAAACGTCCTCTAGCGTTCCCTCTATCAGTCCTTGTCGTAACCAGGCATTCATTCGGGCCCACCATAGGCTCCCGTCTCGGCGACGCAGCGGCAAGTAATAGTTTGAGACCAAACCCTGCAGCGTTAGCCGAGACCGCAATTGGCTCCATAGCGTCTCATCGGCCAGCATCTGGGCTAGGTTTTGTCCAACAAGCGCCTTTGCATCCGCATAGCCCAGCATCTGAGCCAAAGCAGGATTGCCCTCCAGCAGGCGACCTGAAAGATCCGCCCGGAAAATGCCTTCCAGGGCATGCGTAAAAAAGGCGTGGTAGACTTCCAGGGCTTCGGAATGCTGGTGCCTGAGGAGATACAAGCTGGCCCCCAAAGCCGCCACGAACAGCAACAAACCCAAGATAATAACTGGCAGCCCCCAGCCTTTCAACCACGCTAATCCGACAATGCCTAGTCCGGCCAATGTTCCTCCAAAAAACACCACATAAAGCGTCACGTAAAAAAGCGGTCGAAGCAAAGACCTGGCACGCTCCAGGCGAGAAGGCATTGTCATTTGCGCATCAGCAAGCATTACTTCAAGGAACGAAACAGATGCCCTTAGTAGTTGATGAGAAAGCCTTGATGTCGCGCACGCCTTTTTACAAAAGATGTACCAGCCCTTGCAGCTCGAAACCTTGCTCGCCAAAGCCGGCTGCGAGCCGGATCTTGCAACCGGGGCTTTGGTGTCGCCACCTTACCTGAGCACTACCTTCGAACGCGCCCCAGATGGCAGCTATCCACGCGGCTATCTCTATAGCCGCCATGCTAACCCCACCCGCCATCAACTGGAAACGCTCTTGGCACACCTCGAGGGTGGCCAAGCCTGCGCTGTCTTTGCCTCAGGTATGGCTGCTGCTACAGCCTTGCTACAGGCTTTAGAAGTAAAAAGTCATGTTTTAATCCCAAAAAACGTATACTATGGCGTGCGAAATTTGCTTGAAAAGATTTTCGTAAAACAAGTTTTATCTTACACTACGGCAGATTTTTCCGATCTGGAATCCGTACGTGCTGCTGTGCGTCCCAACACGCGTCTGATTTGGGCAGAAACTCCTTCGAATCCATTACTCCAGATTACGGACCTATCAGCCTTAGCCCAACTGGCGCGGGAAGTGGGGGCACGTTTGGTGGTCGACAGCACCTGGGCTCCTCCCCCCATTCAACGTCCTCTGGACCTGGGCGCCGACCTGGTGCTGCATTCGCTTACCAAGTACCTTTCGGGGCATTCTGATGTGATGGGCGGCGCGCTTATTGCCCGGGAAGCAGATGCATTTTTTGAGCGCATCCGCACCATTCAACAAACCGCTGGTGCTGTGCTTGATCCGTTTAGCGCCTGGCTAACGCTTCGCGGCCTGCGCACCTTGGCAGTGCGGCTACGCCAGCAATGCGCCAATGCCCGAGTCATTGCCACCTTTTTAGCGCAGCATCCGGGAGTGATCCGGGTGCACTACCCTGGTCTACCTGACCACCCTGGCCACGAAGTGGCCCGTCGCCAGATGCGCGACTTTGGGGCCATGATCTCGTTTGAAGTTGCCGGTGATGCCACCCGTGCCCTGAAAGTGGCTGCCCGCACGCGCGTCTTTATGCGGGCTACCAGTCTGGGTGGGACCGAAAGCCTTATCGAACACCGCGCCTCCATCGAACCCCCCGATACCTCAACACCCCCCAACCTGCTCCGCTTATCGATCGGCCTAGAGCACATTGATGATTTATTGGCAGATCTTTCGCAAGCCCTCGAAGATTAGGTTTACCAAATCTCGTATTTTTGGAAGCGCTTGCAACCTATGCACCTGCCGTATGTCTGTACGACTTCCCTTCCTCTTGGCGCGCCGTTTTGTAGCAGCTGAATCACTTGAAGCCACGTTACCTGTGCTGCGGGCCCTTTCGGCCGAAGGGCTCTACGTCACTGTCGATCGGCTGGGGGAGTACGTACATAACCGTCACCAAGCACTCCATACCCAGCAGGCCTACCAGCAGCTTATCGAAGTGGTCGCCGACGAACGCGACGCTGGCCGGCTGCGTGACGCAAACATTTCGCTTAAGCTTTCTGCCTTAGGGCAGAAAATCGATGAGGCTTTTTGCCTGGACAACCTGCGCCAGTTGCTCGAAGCAGCACGGGCACGTAACGTGTTTATCCGCCTCGACATGGAGGGCAGCGACCTCACCGCCTCCACGTTGCGTATTTTTGAAACGGTTTATCCTGACTATCCCGACCATGTCGGTCCCGTACTCCAGGCTTACCTCAAGCGAACCCGTGAAGACGTAGCCCGCATGTGCGCCTTAAAAGCCCGCGTGCGCCTCTGCAAAGGTGCTTATAAAGAGCCTCCAAGCATTGCTTATCAAGACATGCCCACCATTCGCGCCCGTTTTATCGAATATATGCAACGCCTACTTCTCGAAGGACGCTACCCAGGCATTGCTACCCACGACGAGTATCTGATTACAACCACCAAACACTTTGCAGCCCAGCACCAGATCAGCCACGATCGTTTTGAGTTTCAAATGCTTTATGGCATTCGGCCCAAAGCACAACGCCAGCTGCTAGGTGAAGGCTACCGCGTGCGGGTCTACGTGCCTTATGGCACAGAATGGCTACCCTACTTTTATCGCCGCTTACGGGAACGCAAGGAAAACGTTTGGTTCGTCCTGAAACACTTGTTCCGCTCCTAGCCTGTCAAAGGATCGAAGGCGCTGTGGCGTACGCTTGCTCGGCCAGCCAGCGTTCGGCATCAATAGCCGCCATGCACCCTGAGCCTGCGGCCGTAACCGCCTGCCGATAGACGCGATCTTGCACGTCACCACAGGCAAACACCCCGGGGATGTTGGTACGCGTTGAGCCGGGCTGCGTTTTGATGTAACCTTGCTCATCCATTTCCAACCAACCCCGGAAAATCTCTGTGTTAGGTTTGTGGCCAATGGCCACAAACAGTCCTTTGACAGCGAGCTCTGAACGTTCCCCCGTTTGAACGTTCCGCAGGCGCAGACCCTCCACTTCCGTCTCGCCCAGCACGTCTTCCACGATCGTGTTCCAGATAAAGGTGATTTTGTCGTGCTTTAGAGCACGCTCCTGCATAATTTTTGAAGCACGGAGCTGATCTCGGCGATGAATCACGTAGACGCGGGTGGCAAAGCGCGTTAAGAAAAGAGCTTCTTCCATAGCCGTGTCCCCTCCGCCTACCACGGCTACTTCCTGCCCACGGAAAAAGGCACCGTCACAGGTAGCACAAGCGGAAACGCCGTGACCGATTAGCCGACGCTCATTTTCCAGCCCTAAGTATTTGGCCGAGGCACCGGTAGCAATGATCACCGCATCGGCTAAAATAGGCGTCTGATCATCCACCAGCAGGCGAAACGGTCGGCGCGAGAAGTCCACTGCAGTTACTGTACCGTAGCGCAAATCTGCGCCAAAGCGCGCCGCTTGCTCCTCAAAGCGCTGCATAAGCTCAGGCCCAAGAATCCCCTCAGGGAAACCTGGGTAGTTCTCTACCTCTGTGGTTGTGATGAGCTGCCCTCCAGGCTCTGGTCCCCGAAACACTACCGGAGCCAGATTGGCCCGAGCAGCATAGAGTGCTGCCGTCAGGCCCGCTGGTCCCGTGCCAATGATGACCAGGGTGCGGTGCTCTGCATGATCAAAGTCAACACCATCAAAAGCCGACACCTCTAGCTGCGCCATAAGCTCTCTATTGTGGTTTTATTGTCAAGCGGCTTCGGCACCTACCAGCGCCTCCAAACGCTCTACAAGCATTTTTTTCGACGCTGCGCCAACAAGCTGATCGACCACCTGTCCGTTCTTGAAAAAGAGCAGCGTGGGAATAGCGCGGATGCCATACTGCATGGCAGTACGTGGATTCTGATCGACGTCCAACTTTCCTATCTTGGCGCGTCCTTCGTATTCTGCAGCCAATTCCTCAATGACCGGCGCAATCATGCGGCAGGGACCGCACCAGATAGCCCAGAAATCGACCAGTACAGGTACTTCGGACTGAAGCACTTCGGCCTCAAAGTTGTCGTCCGTCAGCGTGACGTACTTAACGTTTTCACCCATGGTCATGGTTTTCTAGTTACACAAAGTCTAGGGGGGTTCAACATGACGCTATAGGATGGGTTTCCCTTAGGCGCCCTGAAACCAGGCAGGGATTGCAGCCTCATAGGCTTGTTCTAGCTGAGCCCGCTCCAGATCGAGCACCTGGGTCTCGCCTACGTACATCACCAGTCGTTCTGAAGCCTCAACGGTTCCTATAGGCACAAGCTGCACCGGGCGTCCCTGCAATAGCCGATAGACTTCAGCACTGGATGCAGCAGAGGTTGTAAAAACAATCCGCGACTGGGCTTCTCCAAAAAGCAAGGCATCCCGACGCACTGCAGCAGCATCAGGAATCCTAACCGTGGCGCCAAGACCGGGCGAAAAGATCACACATTCGGCCAGGCACACCGCTAACCCGCCATCCGACACGTCATGCGCGCTCTGCACGAGGCCAGCCCGAATTAAAGTAAGCAGCGCCTCCTGCACGGCTTTTTCTTCTGCTAACTCCAAATGGGGAGCGTCCCCTGCGGTAATGCCATGCACGTAGGCCAAGTATTCAGAGCCTCCGAGATCGTTACGATGTAACCAAGCGGCCGGGGTTAGCAAGAAAATCACGTCGCCTGGCTGTTTGAAATTGGCTGTCGTAGCCCAGCAGACCTCTTCCAGCAAGCCCAGCATACCGATGGTGGGTGTAGGGAAGATGGCTCCTTCAGGGCTTTCATTATAAAAGGAGACGTTACCCCCGGTAACAGGGGTCCCCAGGGCACGGCAGGCTTCCCCAATACCGGCCACGGCCTCTTTAAAGGTCCAGTAAACCTCTGGTTTGTAGGGGTTACCGAAGTTCAGGCAATTGGTGATGGCTAGTGGACGTCCGCCAGCACAGACGACATTGCGTGCAGCCTCACAGACCGCAATTTGCCCGCCACGGCGTGGATTGAGGTAGACGTAGCGGCCGTTGCCGTCAACCTTGACAACCAAGGCCTTTTGGGTACCTTTAATACGCACGACAGCGGCATCGCTAGGACCTGGTCCTACTACCGTGTTGGTGCGGACCATCGTATCGTACTGCTCAAACACCCATCGTTTGGAAGCAATGTTTGGACTGCTAAGCAGCTGCAAGAGCACGGACCCTGCCGTTTTAGGAGAGACGTCAGGAAGCGTAGCTAGATCAAAGGCCAACGTATGGTCTAAATACGCTGGCCGCTGGGCTTCTCGATGGTAGACCGGTGCCCCGCCCCCAAGGACCAGGTGTTCGGCCTCAACATCGGCAACCAGTTGGCCATGCCAGTAGACGCGCACGTGTCCGTCGTCGGTAACTTGGCCAATGCACGCAGCGTGCAGGTCCCATTTGCGGAAGACCTCCTCCAGGGCAGCAGCTTTATCCGGTTCACAAACAACCAGCATGCGCTCCTGGCTTTCGGAAAGCATGATTTCGTAGGGGGTCATGTCGGCTTCGCGCACCGGAACCCGCTCAAGGTGGAGCACCATGCCGCTTTTCCCCCGTGCACTCATTTCGCAAGAAGAGCAAGTCAGCCCGGCAGCACCCATGTCTTGCATGCCCACAACCAGTCCCTTCTGAATGGCTTCGAGCGTAGCTTCCAGGAGCAGTTTCTCGGCAAAGGGGTCACCGACCTGCACGCTGGGGCGTTTGGCTTCGCTTTCCTCACTAATTTCTTCAGAGGCAAATGTAGCGCCGTGGATGCCGTCACGCCCTGTGGCGGATCCCACAATGTAGACCAGGTTGCCTTTACCTCGGGCAGCTGCTGAAACGGTTTGGCCCACGCGCACAATGCCCACGCTCATTGCATTCACCAGCGGATTGCCCTCGTAGGCTTTGTCGAAATAGACCTCACCGGCTACCGTAGGCACGCCGAAGGCATTGCCGTAGTCGCCAATGCCGCGTACAACCCCGTCGAGCAGGTAGCGTACGCGTGGATTGTCAAGCGGGCCAAAGCGTAGCGAGTTGAGCGCACAAATGGGCCTGGCCCCCATGGTAAAAATGTCGCGATGGATGCCGCCAACGCCCGTTGCAGCTCCCTGGTAAGGCTCGACAGCTGAGGGATGGTTATGGCTTTCGATCTTGAAGGCTACGGCCAGTCCATCGCCAATGTCTACCAGTCCTGCATTTTCCTCACCGGCTGCCACCAGCAAAGCTGGGCCTTCACGGGGAAGCGTTTTGAGCACAGCGATGGAGTTTTTGTAGGAGCAGTGCTCGCTCCACATGACCGCGTAGATGCCCAGTTCGGTGAAGGTAGGTGTGCGGCCTAGTTTTTCGACGATCCAGCCGTATTCTTCGTCGGTAAGGCCGTGTTGACGGGCCAGCTCGAGCGTGACTTCAGGTTCTTGGAGCAGCGTTTCAGCCATAGAGGTTGCGTTTAGGCAAGTGGTAAGAGTACGCCCGAGGGGACACTTCTATCCGAGATTACCCAATTTTTTGCAAGCAATAAAAAAACGAGCAGGCTGGGCTGCAGTCGCAGCACAACCTGCTCGTCAACCAAGGGTCCCTGGCACCGACCTACTCTCCCACCGGGGTAACCCGGCAGTACCATCGGCGCTGCGGGGCTTAACTTCTCTGTTCGGAATGGGAAGAGGTGTTTCCCCCGCGCTATAGGCACCAGAGACGCATACCGATGACATGTGACACGCTACAAGGTAAGGGCAAACCGGCGCAGCGCAGTGCGCCTTGTTCGTTGCCTGTAAAAGGGGAGGGATTAAGTCACACGGGCGATTAGTACGGCTCGGCTCAACGGGTTACCCCGCTTACACCTGCCGCCTATCAACGTCCTCGTCTCGGACGGCCCGTAGGGGAGGCCTCATCTTGCGGTGGGCTTCGCGCTTAGATGCCTTCAGCGCTTATCCCGTCCGGACATAGCTACCCAGCGGTGCACCTGGCGGCACAACTGGTACACTAGAGGTCCGTCCATCCCGGTCCTCTCGTACTAGGGACAGGTCCGCGCAAGCCTCCTGCGCCCGCCGCAGATAGGGACCGAACTGTCTCACGACGTTCTGAACCCAGCTCACGTACCGCTTTAATGGGCGAACAGCCCAACCCTTGGGACCTTCTCCAGCCCCAGGATGCGATGAGCCGACATCGAGGTGCCAAACCGGGGCGTCGATGTGAACTCTTGGCCCCGATCAGCCTGTTATCCCCGGCGTACCTTTTATCCTTTGAGCGACGGCCCTTCCATGCGGAACCGCCGGATCACTAGGCCCGGCTTTCGCCCCTGCTCGACGTGTGTGTCTCGCAGTCAAGCCCCCTTATGCCCTTACACTCTACGCACGATTACCGACCGTGCTGAGGGGACCTTTGGGAGCCTCCGTTACTCTTTAGGAGGCGACCGCCCCAGTCAAACCACCCACCTGACACGGTCCCCCGACCGGATAACGGCCGTGGGTTAGGCGCCAGCCAGAGCGAGGGCGGTATCTCAAGGGCGGCTCCACCGGAGCTGGCGCCCCGGCTTCTCAGCCTCCCGCCTATCCTGCACACGCCCTGGCCGGCGTCAATGCCAGGCTGCAGTAAAGGTGCACGGGGTCTTTCCGTCCCGCGGCGGGTAGCCAGCGTCTTCACTGGCACCACAATTTCACCGAGCCCGTGGCCGAGACAGTGCCCAAGTCGTTACACCATTCGTGCAGGTCGGAACTTACCCGACAAGGAATTTCGCTCGGTTTACCTCGCTCTGTTTCCAGAGGAGCCGGACTTTATCTTTCCCGCTGCCTATGCATCCGTTCTGCAATTTTCCGGATGCGCTCAAGCCCTTCGGCGTTTAGGTGCTCACCCTTCTCCATTAAGAGCAAAACCCGCCGAAACGCAATAAAATCTAGGCGTTTTTTTGTCTTTAGCGGGTGCTTTTCAAAGAAGGGCACGATGCGATGACGCAGGTGTTCGAACTTTCGCACCCGATACGCCATACGGTCGCCATGATTAAGACGCACCACACCGCACCCAAAGAAAGCTTTGAGGGCATAGAGCACCTGAACGTCCCGCTTGTGCTGCACCACTACGAATTCGGGGATCACTTGGTAGCCTGTGTTCATTTCGGGATGGGCATTGATGCCTATATGAAAGCATCCTTCTCCATCCACAAAACCCACAACCCATTGTGCTTCAAGTTTCATGATCGCTTTTGCACGGCTACCAAGATTGTCCCCCAAGCATAGGCTAGCGGGACCGAACGTAAAGTCTCTGAGGGTTCTCTCCCTTTTTTAGGGAGAGCCTTCCCTGCGGATTGCCCCCATGTCCTGCAGATTTTTACTGCCTGCTTGGGGCAGGCGAGTACTGCCTGGCTGTTTGAGGGGTTCCCCGCATATAGTTCGGTTTTACTAAGGCTCGCGATGAACCTTAGGACCGTTATAGTTACGGCCGCCGTTTACCGGGGCTTCGGTCGGGAGCTTCGCCTTGCGGCTAACCCCCTTCCTTAACCTTCCGGCACCGGGCAGGTGTCACTCCCTATACGTCCTCTTACGAGTTCGCAGAGAGCTGTGTTTTTGTTAAACAGTCGCTTGGGCCTGGTCACTGCGGCCCCCTCCCGCTTTTAGATGGGAGGAGGCGCCCCTTCTCCCGAAGTTACGGGGCCAATTTGCCGAGTTCCTTAGCCACGGATCACTCGAGCGCCTGAGGATGCTCGCCTCGCCCACCTGTGTCGGTTTCCGGTACGGGCACCCAAAGGCAACCTGCGACGCTTTTCTTGGCAGCGTGCTTGGGGCCTCTATGGGTTTCCCTTGCGGGTCCCCCTACTGTCGCCTTTCGGCCTTAGCGGGTGGCGGATTTGCCTACCACCCAGCCTACGGGCTTCAACGCCCTATTCCGTCAGGGCGCGGACCTTACGCTTCTGCGTCCCGCCTCAGGTTAACGCCTTTAGGTGGCACGGGAATATTAACCCGTTATCCATCGCCT